>CAYPYX010000003.1:67236-73185 GCA_964415065.1 uncultured Rhizobium sp. | reverse complement strand
GCTCTTAACGCTTTTTTTGATAATGGTTTTTTAACCCATTCTAAGATCGAAAATCTTGAATTTCGTGTATTTATTGTATTCATCTTAAATATTTTTCTGATTTATATTAAATGTTAAAAGTTTCATTCCTAACCCTGATTCTGCTAGATAATGGTGAAGTTTTTTGTTTTAAAGTTTCTAAATTTTATCGTGCCAAAGTTGCGCTAAGTTTTTCTAAAGTTCCACTCTATCATTTTAATTGTAGCCTTTATAGGACAGATGTATTCCTACATCCCCCCAAAAACTACACATCAAAAAATAGATGTTGTTTAGTAAAAATCGCAATTTTTTATAACTCAAAAATCATTCCAAATCGTTTGATCTTTTTTGTTCATCGAACAAAAGACGTATTTTTTTACACTTCTGTTGCACTTGATCGTATTTTTAAAACTGCATCAAGCAAACAATTGCTATTGATACCAACACTAAAGAAATCAAATTCACCATATCATTTGACCAATACCTCCAGGTAAATCCTGAACTCTCGTCATCCGAAAACAAACCGTTTGTATTTTGCTGTTTCCGTTGAAAAATACTACCCAATATTGAATCCAGAACTGTACCCAAGAAACCGCCAATTGTAATAATTAAAAACCATTTACCATCCTGATTGCTCCCTTGAACATTCAATGAATTCACATCCCTCGAAACCCAAAAAAGAATCCCGATAATTAACGATCCTAAAAAGCCAAACACTGTTCCAGCCCATGTAATTCCTCCTGAAGCACCTGTTTGTAACTTGCGGAATCCCAAAATATCAATGGTTTTTTTACCAAATTTCATTCCAAGTTCACTAGACCAAGTATCGGATAAAGCAGCCGACATCACCGACCAATAAAGCAATATCCACGTTCCCTTCGCTGAAGAAATTGATTTTGTAAATTGATTAAGAAAATACAGTTCGGTAAAAAAATGACTATTTAAAAAAATCAGTAAAAATCCGAGTAATAAGGGAATCCCACCGTTAGCTAAAACCTGCATTGCATCGCGAGGTTTACCATATTTCTTATCTGATATAATGATGTTTTCATCCTTATCTAGAGCATTTCTAACCGACATTCTATTTTTACCCCTAGGTAATTTTCCAGCTAATGTACCAAGAATGAAAAATGCCAAAATGGGAAGAAATGGCATTTCCGAAGCAAACAACACAAATGCAAGAATTAAAGCTAATACAATTCCACTCTCACTCAACCATTTCATTTTATAAACCGCGTAAATCAAACCAAGAACGAGAAAGATGATCCCCAGAAAAAAAAATGAATCAATACGCGCCCATTTTTCCCAAATTGGAAGCACAGAGAAACTCACTAAATAAAACATTCCTGCCAACGGAACAGTTAAATTATCGACACCATTTCTGGAATAATATTCCAATGTTGAAAGCATCAAAGCTCCAAAAAATGAGAAAAGAAAAATGCACTTTTCATTGATAAATATCTCAGGGAAACAGTAAATCGGTGCATACTTAATTGAAAGACTTAAAATGAGAAGCGTGATACCGAAAAACACCATAGAGCCTGAGCGAGTTTTATTCGTAGGATTAAAATTGTACCCTACTAGGGCTGCAAAACCATCCGCAAATGCTAGAATAAAAAAAACGACAGCAGTAAAGTACAATCCAGCACCCATATTCTTTTCGGGAGCGAAATAACGTACCCAGTATAGAATAATGAAAAGCGATAACGGGAACCAAGCTATCCCCCAACTCTTTCGTCCATTAATTTTAAAAAATCCAAAAAGAACGGCAATCCATAAAATTACGTTAATGATCAGAATCAACAATATGAAGTCGTCAAATACCTGCAAACCAATAAAGACTTGATTTTCAGAAAATGAATCAGGAATAAAAACGCTTAAACTGTAAGAAACGAAAGCTGTGATACCAACAGAAAATATATGTAACCATTTGCGAATTACGAATTTTCGCTCTGGAAAAACATATGTTAAACCTATAGAAATTCCAGTGATTATTGCGATAAACGCAATAAATATCCCAAAATCTGATAGAATACGGTTTAAAAACATGGATCGAATACAAACAAATGTACTCTATATTCGTTCATTTGTATTCCATCAAATTGAAGACACTCTGGAAATTCTCTCGACCACACACCATTATTGGCTCATTTTTGAGCATTAGTGTATTATTTATTTTGTCTCAAAACACATCCTATCTGACCTACGGATTAGTGCTTATCTCTGCGTTGCTTTGCAATTTATTCATCACTGGAATCAACCAAATTTACGACGTTGATATCGATAAGATAAACAAACCCGAATTGCCCATCGCATCAGGGAAATGGTCGATTCAGAAAGGGAAAAAAATAGTATTTACAAGTTTAATACTAATGAGTATTTTTTCGTCGGCGCTCATAGTTTTATGGGGAAAGGCCGGGATTTTTTACTTCTTGCTTCTAGTAGTTATTGCGCTATTGGGGGCAGCTTATTCTGCACCTCCAATTCGATTTAAACGATTCCATATTTGGGCCGCGACTGCCATTGCTTTGGTTCGAGGGCCTTTGGTAAATCTGGGTATTGGTTGGTTTTTTATAGAAACTTCGGATCAAGTACTATTTCACTCTGAATTTTACGATTGGCTTTTACCCCTAACGGTTTTTATCTCGTTGTTTAGTGTTGGAATTGCCTGGTTCAAAGATCTACCTGATACTGCGGGCGATTTAGAGCACGGTATTCAAACATTGGCAGTTAAGAAATCTAAATCTACTGCTTTTAGATTGGGATTTTTGTTGGTTTTCGGGGGATTTTTATTCGTGCTGATTTACATGGGCTACATTACAAAATGGTCTGGAGAATCAAATAATTACGAAAAAGAAAATAACTCATTCTATTTTATGATCTCTCAGCTTTTGGGATTAATTTCATTTTCTTTAGCTTCATTTCAAGTAAAAATTCATTCAAACAACTCATTGAAAATATTTTATAAAATTTATTGGGTTCTATTCTTCTTGATGTATTTAAGCTACCTTTTTCTGCTGTAAATAACTAATTAATGCGAGTTTTCAACAATTTTAAGGGTTTTTGACCCAAGTGTTCTAACTTTGCCTAATTTTTGGATTATGCCAAAGGATATAAGTATTAAACACGTTCTAATCATCGGAAGCGGTCCGATTGTAATTGGTCAAGCATGTGAATTTGACTACTCTGGCTCTCAAGCAGCACGAAGCTTACGTGAGGAAGGGATAAAGGTTTCCCTTATCAACAGCAATCCGGCTACCATTATGACGGATAAAATCAATGCGGACCACGTGTACTTACTTCCTCTAAATGCTCAAAGCATTGAACAAATTCTACAAGAACAAGATATTGATGCCGTTCTTCCTACTATGGGAGGTCAAACTGCATTGAACTTGGCCAAAGAAGTAGAAGAGTTAGGCATTTGGGAAAAATACAACTGTCGAATCATTGGTGTTAACATCGAAGCCATCGATAAAATGGAAGACCGAGAGAAATTCCGCCAATTAATGGTAGAATTGGGTGTTGGTGTGGCTCCATCTCAAGTGGCAAATAGTTACTTGGAAGGTAAAGAAATCGCGCAACGCATTGGATTTCCATTAGTTATCCGACCAAGTTATACCTTAGGTGGATCTGGTGGTTCCTTCGTTCACAAAAAAGAAGATTTTGATAAAGCGCTGATCCGAGGCTTGGAAGCAAGTCCTGTACATGAAGTATTGGTTGAAAAGGCTGTTTTAGGTTGGAAAGAATACGAATTAGAGTTATTGCGCGATGGAAAAGACGATATCGCTGTAATATGTACTATTGAGAACTTTGATCCTATGGGAATTCACACAGGAGATAGTATCACCGTTGCTCCAGCAATGACTTTGAGCGA
Organism: uncultured Rhizobium sp.; assembly: GCA_964415065.1. GTDB lineage: Bacteria > Bacteroidota > Bacteroidia > NS11-12g > UBA955 > VMCP01. The sequence goes on along the minus strand of CAYPYX010000003.1, from coordinate 69,293 downwards.
TACTACTTTCCAAAGAATGCGTGATATGGCATTCAAAATGATGCGTTCTATGGGTGTTTTTGCTGGTGGATGTAATGTTCAGTTTTCTGTAAACCCGGATGATGAAGACATCATTGCCATTGAAATAAATCCTCGTGTGAGTCGCAGCTCTGCACTGGCGTCAAAAGCGACAGGTTACCCCATTGCCAAGATTGCTGCAAAATTAGCAATTGGGTATTATTTGGATGAGCTTAAAAACCCAGTTACAAAGACCACTAGTGCATTTTTTGAACCTGCAATAGACTATGTTATTGTGAAAGTTCCTCGTTGGAACTTCGATAAATTCCCAGGATCTGACAAAACTCTTGGACTTCAAATGAAGAGTGTCGGGGAAGTAATGGCTATTGGACGTAGCTTTCAAGAAGCGCTACAAAAAGCCTGTCAAAGTTTGGAAATTGGACGTCACGGAATTGGCGCAGATGGAAAAGGAAGTCGCAACCTCGAAGAATTAATCGAAGGATTAGAACATGCTTCTTGGAACCGCTTATTTCAAATACACGACGCAATAGCGTTAGGTGTTCCGATTACATCCATCCAAAAGATTACCCGAATTGATCGTTGGTTCTTAGAACAAATCAATGATTTGGTAAAAGTGGAAAATGAAATTCGCCGATATAATGTCGATAACATTCCTGAAATTCTATTAAAATCATCCAAAGAAAAAGGATTTTCTGACGAGCAAATTGCTTGGCTAATGGGAGGAAATACCACTGCAGAAGAAGTTTACAATAAGAGAAAGCAATGTGGTATTACTCGAACTTACAAGATGGTTGATACTTGCAGTGCTGAGTTTCCAAGTCCAACGAATTATTATTATTCTACATTTGAACAGGAGAATGAATCCCAAAAATCTGATAAAAAGAAAATCATCGTTTTGGGAAGTGGTCCCAATAGAATTGGTCAAGGTATTGAATTCGATTACAGCTGCGTTCATGGTATTTTGGCCGCAAGAGAATCCGGTTTCGAAGCTATAATGGTCAACTGCAATCCCGAAACAGTAAGTACGGATTTTGACATGGCCGATAAGCTGTATTTTGAACCCGTTTATTGGGAACATTTGATTGAATTAATTGAATATGAAAAACCTGAAGGTGTTGTAGTTCAGTTAGGAGGTCAAACTGCATTGAAGTTGGCTGAAAAACTTCATGAAAAAGGCATTAAAATCATAGGTACAACCTATAACGACATGGACATTGCCGAAGACCGTGGTCGATTCAGTGATTTATTGGCTGAGCTCGAAATTCCTTATCCCAAATACGGTGTAGCTTTGAATGCCGATGAAGCAATTACCATTGCCAACCAAGTAGGTTACCCCGTTTTAGTTCGCCCTAGTTACGTGCTTGGTGGACAAGGTATGGTGATCGTAATCAATGATGAAGAATTAGAAACAGCTGTTGTAAAATTATTAGGTGATTTGCCTGGGAATAGAGTTTTAATTGACCATTTCTTGGATCGTGCTGAGGAAGCAGAATCCGATTGTATTTGCGACGGAGATGACGTTCATGTTATCGGTATAATGGAACACATCGAGCCAGCAGGTATTCATAGTGGTGATTCATCGGCCGTATTGCCACCGTTCAATTTGAGTCCCAATGTGATCAACCAAATTGAAGAATACACCTCAAAAATAGCTCGTGCATTAAATGTAAAAGGTCTATTAAACATACAGTTTGCCATAAAAGAAGAAAAGGTATACGTAATTGAAGCAAATCCACGTGCTTCTAGAACAGTTCCTTTCATTTGTAAAGCATACGATATACCTTATGTAAATATTGCAATGAAGGTGATGTTGGGAGTCAACAAATTGAAAGATTTTACGTTCAAGGAACGTCCTAGTGGGTGGGCTATAAAACAACCTGTTTTCAGTTTCGATAAATTCCCGAATGTAAATCGTGAATTGGGTCCAGAAATGAAATCAACTGGAGAAGCCATTGTTTTCATCAAAGATTTGAAAGAGCCTGCATTCCGCGATCTTTACAAGATGAAAAGCATGTATTTAAGTCGTTAATCGGCTTTAT
>CAYPYX010000003.1:29828-67136 GCA_964415065.1 uncultured Rhizobium sp. | reverse complement strand
TTCCGCGATCTTTACAAGATGAAAAGCATGTATTTAAGTCGTTAATCGGCTTTATACATTCGTTTGTCGTTTGCTTTTGGGGGACATTAAACTTCTCTCTACTGGGTATGTCCAATTCAAAACAAACCACTCTATGAAAACACTATTTTTTACATTGAGCTTTATCATTGCTGGAATGGCAATGGCTCAGCATGGTCATGAGGGAAAAAGTAAATTGAGTCCACAAGAAAAAGCGGATAAGATGACTGCCAAAATGAAAAAAGAGCTCAATCTTAGTCCCGAACAGGAATCAAAAGTTAGACAAGCAAATTTGGAGTTTGTTACTAAAAACCAAGAGTTACGAGAACAAAGCAAAGAAGCCAAAATGCAAAATCGCAATCAACATCAAGAAGCCTTGACAGCGATATTAACACCTGAACAGCAGCAAAAGGCAAAAGAAATTCGCGATAAACAGCGCGAAAAACGCAAAGAGCGTCGTCAGAAACGAGGAAAATAATTCAATTAAGACTCACTTTGGGGGCCAGCAGGATTGTTTGGCCCTTTTTGTTGATCTCGATTTGGATTATTTCCACGGCGATTTTTATCGAATCTACGATTGTTATTTCTGCGGTTATTGGGCTGGCTACTGCGATTTTCAGTACCCGAAGTAGAAGCATTGTTTTCAGCAGAATTGGGAGCTTTTAACTCACCATTAGATCCTGCATCACTCGATTTCACATCTTTATTTTTTGGTTCAAAACTTCGAGGACGTTGGTTATTCCTGTCATTAGAACCTTCACGTCGTTCAAAATTACGAGGAGATTGGTCTCCGCTGCGTTGATTACGTTCTGTACGTTCTGCATTGCTTCGATCGTTGCGCTCGTTATTGTTTTCTGGACGATTATTTCGATCGGAAGGACCACGTTCATTTCGCTGATTCCGATTGCGATTTTGTGAAGATCCAGACTGATTGTTGCGATTCTGACCGTTAGAATTATTATTACCTCGATTTTGAGAATTGCGGTTGTTTCCACGCGAATTGCCACGTCCTAAGTCCTTGAATTCATCTTCTTTTAGCAACTCAGAATTATCAATAAAATCATTATTCTGATCGTTGACAACCTTTTCAAGAATGGCATTTGCAGGAGCTAAATCTGTAAGATTCGCTACTTGTTTGCCTTCTTTATTTTGTTCCATGAGTTCATTTACCTTTTCAACAGGCAAAGGCACCCATGTTTGACTATCGTCGTAAGAAAACCAGATCAATTTTTTTAGGATATCCGTCTTTCGAGCAAATGCCATTCCTCCAACGGTATCTAATTTTACTATTTTGGCCTTGGGGAATGCCTCAACGGCTTCCATATACATATCCAATTCAAAATTCAAGCAACATTTTAATCTACCACACTGGCCAGCCAATTTTTCCATATTGATAGACAGGTTTTGTACCCTTGCTGCTCCTGTATTTACCTGTTTGTAATCCGTTAACCACGTTGAACAACATAATTCTCTACCACACACTCCTATCCCACCTAAACGAGATGCTTCTTCGCGGTAGCTAATATGTCGCATCTCAATTTTCACTCTAAATTCTTCTGCATACTTTTTAATTAACTCTCTAAAGTCAACACGAGATTCAGCTGTGTAGAAGAATATCACTTTTCTGCCGTCGCCTTGTAGTTCGATATCAGAAATCTTCATGGCGAGATTTAAACCAAAAGCTATGGTTCTAGCTCGCTCTAACAGGTCATCTTCTCGTTCTTTACACTGGTGATATTTTTCCATATCGCGTTCGGTAGCTACCCTTTGAATAGAGGGAAGTTCGTCCGAATCTTCACGCACACGATACTTTTTCAATTGCAAGCGAACAATTTCACCTGTAGCCGAAACCGTACCAATATCAAAGCCTATGCTGCTATCAACAACCACATAATCACCCGTAAAAAGATCTAAACCTTGGGTGTTTCTGAAAAATTCTTTGCGACTTCCTTTAAAACGCACTTCAACAATATCGAAAGGTTTATACCCTTCGGGCAGTTCCATATCCTTGAACCAATCGTATACATTCAGCGCGTTGCAGCCGCCTGTTCCACAATTTCCATTGCTTTTACACCCTGAAGGTGAGCAACTTCCACCGGATTTTGTTCCACATGATGAACAAGCCATAACTCAACGATTTTATAAAATTAATTTATTTGTAAATTGTAATCTAAAGCAACAAAGTTAACACATTGCAAACGGGTTCGAAACAATTACTTCCGTTTTTCAGTAAACACCCATAATTTTTGACCTAAAAAGTTCATTATCATGCCAACTGCAGTAGCTCCCAAAACTGCAATTAACTTATCGAACTTAACTGGAACGGACATAAAAATCAAGTTTTTCATTTCCAAACCGCGATTGGGTAGGTTAGCAATGGCTTCAGCTGTTACCTGACCATGTGCATCCCAAAGATTAAAAGTAAATTCATAATTAGGAATCCACATCAGCAGTAATTCGTTACTAGTAACATTCGTTAAACCACTGAGTAAGTATAAAAGTAAATACTTGGCTAATCGCTTTTTACTTCTATCGCTCTGCTTCCAAGTCCACCTCTTATTCATTTGATAATTAACTAGAGTTGCCACAACTATAGCCAAGCTTTTAGCAATAAATGTAGGCAAGAATTGGCTAGTGGTATAGTAGACAAAGAAATCCACCATAAACGATAATCCCCCAACTATGGCAAATTTCGTTAATGCAATGTATGTTTTACTTGAGATCAAAATTGAAATAGTGTTTCACCGTCAAATTTAATACTCATCCCCAACTTTAAAGAAAAATTCTTTTGATCGTGTCCACAAGGAACGCCTTTAATAATTGGAAAGTTGTAATTTTCAAGTACATCATCAATAATTTGGGAAACACTCCATCCAAATGGAATTTCATGATCCTTCATATCCGTCATTGATCCTACAATCAATCCTTGAATCCCTTCAAACAAGCCAGAAATTTCCAATGCTCTTAGCATTCGATCTACATGATATATGTATTCATCAATATCTTCAATAAATAGAACTTTTCCTCTCAAATTCGGTAATTCACCTGCAGCTGCCAAGGTATAAATCATGGACAAATTGCCTCCCCAAAGAATTCCTTCAAAAGAAGCGTTTTGCTGAGAAGAACAAACTACATTTTCAAACGGTATTTGCTGAAATTTACCATTTAGAGCATCTTCTAAACTACGTTGATTGTTAAGTAAATATGGGTTTTGCTGAGCAAACTGCATTGCCATAGGGCCATGAATACTGGAAAGTGCTTTTTGGTTTAATACGGCATGTAAAATTGTAAGATCTGAAAAACCAACCCACCATTTGGGATATTTACCGAAATCCAATTTTTGCAATTCGCGAAATAATCTAAGGGTTCCGTATCCTCCACGTGCTGAGAATACAGCTTTAATTTCAGTATTTTCTAGAGCCCAAATAATATCAGCTAAACGTTCATTTTCGGTTCCTCCGAACTGATGGAATCTTTTACCCAAATTAGGAGATACTACTAACTCCCATTCATTCTTTATAATCCAACTTTCAAAAGGGTGCAATTGTTCCAAATCCATAAATCGAGCTGGAGCCAAGAGTGCAATTTTATCTCCGGGTTTTAGAAAATTGGGAATAATCATAAACGAAACCTTTTTGAATGATTTAATTGTTTTTTAATACCTTGGTAATCAGCACAATCCGATTGAATGTATGGAAATTTTTAAATAATTCAATATTATTTTGCTACAGGAATCAAGAGATTCATTTGCGAAACGGTCGTTGTCATTTCAAAATTCCTACCATCTGAAGGATATTCATAAATGGGCATTTTAATGGTGTAACCGGCTTTAGTTAGGTTTTCAGTTACTGTATTCCAAAGCGGAATTGTAGCACCAATTTCAGCATTGGTAGTAGCTTTATGAAAGCGACCTGCGGGTAATGTCAAATACTCCCAGTTAGAAGATTTCACTTTTTTATTCACTGGGATACCAACGAATATTTTTTGTTTTTTATCTGGGGATGGTACTTCGGAATAAATGGTCAAAATTGAACCTTCAATGATTAATTTGTTCTCTTCGATAAATTCGTTTAGTGCATTTGCCGTACCAATGAACAACGTTCTAACCGACTCCGGTGTTGCTTCATAGTACTTACCTAAAACCTGAAGTTCTTTCTTTTCTACCTCCTTCATCATAAAATTAGCAGAAGCTTCCACGTGACCCTCTACCTTAGCTGGTGCAGCATCCAATTCCGGTTGTTGACCTTCAACGGGCTTTGTAGTATTGTTCTGACAAGCAATTGAAATCGCTATGATTGTCCCCAAAAAATAAAAACCAGCTTTTCTCTTCATAAATTTTCGCTAATTTACGCTCAAACGGCTAATTTAGAGTATTTTTGTGCTGTGAAATTCTTAGCTGAAATTGAAATTTTACCTAAAAAAGGATTGTTAGATCCTCAAGGTAAAGCCGTAACCCACAGTATGCCTTCCATTGGTTTAAATAATGTCAATGAGGTTTGTGTTGGTCGATTTATCACTATGGAAATTGAAGCTGCCAGCGAAGCAGAAGCCCATGAAACCGCAGACAATGCAAGCAAAAAATTGCTCGCTAACCTAATCATGGAGCAATATAAAATTCGCATCACTGCACTTTAATATTGCACGTTTTTTACATTCCAAACATTTGTAATTAGCGTTTGTAAAAACAAAAAACACGAATATGATTCTATATAACGTTACCTGCAACGTGGAAAAACCCATGGCCGAAGAATGGCTGAATTGGATGAAAACCATTCACATTCCAGAAGTTATGGCCACTGGATGCTTTGTGGAATATAAAATACTTCGTTTGCTGAATCAGGATTCCGACGATCAGGGTGTCAACTACGCTATTCAATATACTTGTGATTCAGAAGCTACATTAGAACGCTATCGTTCCGAATTTGGTCCAGGTCTAATGGCTAAAACATGGGAACGCTATGGCGAACGAGTAATAGCCTATCGTTCGGTTTTAGAAATTATCGGTTAATATGTCCCTAAGGACAGTTCATATTGAGCAGTTAATTTCGCAGCTACACCTTTACACCATTATTGATGCTCGAAGCGAGCGAGAGTTCGAAAAAGGGCATCTGCCATTTGCTGAAAACGTTCCTTTACTTGACAATATTGATCGACAAAAAATAGGTACTACCTATAAAAATCGTGGTCGTGAACTTGCGGTACATCAGGGTTTAGAACTGATCGGACCCAAAATGTATAAGTTATACGATCGGTATCTAGAATTATCGAATCAAACTCAAAAGCCTTTATTGTTTTATTGTTGGAGAGGTGGACTAAGAAGTGGAATTTCTTCAACGTTGATGCAATGGAGTGGTAGACCCGTATTTCGATTAGAAGGTGGGTATAAATCCTATCGGAAATGGGTTCATAGCCAATTTGATCGACCCTTTCAGTTTATTTCAATTTCGGGAAATACTGGATCCGGGAAAACGGAAATTTTACATCTTTTGAAACAACACGGTTTGCAAGTTTTGGATTTAGAAGGAATAGCAAATCATAAAGGAAGTGCTTATGGTGCCTTGGGTCAACCTCCCCAGCCAAGTACAGAGTCATTCGAAAATAACTTGGCTTGGGAATTATACAGGCTATCTGAAAATCTACCGGTTTTTGTAGAAAGCGAAAGCCGAAGTATTGGCAATTGCTTTATGCCACAAGGCGTTTGGGATAAAATGGAGGCGGCTTCTATTCTAAGAATTGGAATAACTTTGGAACAACGAATTCAACGACTTATTCGCGAATATGCTCATTTTGATGTGGAATTATTAAAATCGAGAACTGAAATTCTGAGAAAAAAACTAGGTGGTCAACATGCAAATGAGGCGATTTTAGCTTTAGATCAAAAAGATTTTAAGCGTTGGATTGAAATCGTATTGGTTTACTACGATAAAACTTACGCCCATTCTCAACACAAATCAAACAAAAAGGAACTTGGAATGTTCACTTTCGACTGGATGAATCAACAGGAGTCTCTGAAGAATTTATTGCAATTGATTCAGGATTGGATGGATCGTGAATGGAAAAGTAAACTTTGAAAACCCAATTTATTAATTAAACTATGGAATTAAAAAATAAAATAGCCGTTGTAACTGGCGCAAACAAAGGCATTGGTCTTGAGTGTGTTCAACAACTATTAAAAGAAGGAGCAATAGTTTACGGACTTTGCAGAAGTGGTTGCACTACGAAGCATGAAAATTACATCTGTTTGCATGCAGATGTTCAGATTTTTGAAGATTTGGAAAAGGCATTCCAACAAGTGTTAGAAAAGCACGGTCAGGTAGATGTGTTAATCAACAATGCTGGTTTAGGTTACTTTGGTTTTTGCGAGGATTTGCCTTTAGAACAATGGCATGCTATGATGAACACCAATGTTACCGGTTTGTTTTATGCAACGAAATTAGCATTGCCGTCTATGAAAAAAACGGGAGAAGCACATATTATAAACATAGCTTCTATAGCTGGTTTAGAGGGATATCCTCAAGTAAGTGGATATTGTGCCACAAAATTTGCAGTAAGAGGCTTTAGCGATGCTCTATACAAAGAAGTTCGCGACTTTGGAGTAAAAGTAACTTGTGTATATCCTGGATCTGTAAAAACGGATTTTTTCCGTCATTCCGAAAACATTAAAGCACACGACAACATGTTGATGCCCGAGGATGTAGCTTCACAAATTTTGTATACTTTGAAGTCTCCAAAGAATTTTCATCATGTAAATCTTGAAATTAGACCTTTAAAACCAAGAGGTTAAATAATTTCATTGTATTTTTGCAAAACACAATTACTAAAAAGTTTAAATAACATGAAAGTAGCCATTAACGGATTTGGTCGTATCGGGCGCCATGCATTCAAATTCTTGTTGCAAAAACCCGGTGTTGAAGTAGTTGCTATCAATGACTTGACAGACAACGCAACACTTGCACACTTATTAAAGTACGATTCAGTTCACGGTAAGTTCAACGGAACCGTAACTTCTGACGACAACAATTTGTATGTAAACGGTAAAGCTATTCGCGCTTTAGCTGAAAGAGATCCTAAGCAATTGCCTTGGGGCGAAATGGGTGTTGATGTAGTTTTGGAAAGTACTGGTATCTTTACTTCTGATGAAAAAGCTTCAATGCACATCACTGCTGGTGCGAAAAAAGTGGTTATTTCTGCTCCTGCAACTGGAGATATCAAAACCGTAGTTTTAGGTGTAAATGATTCTATTTTAGATGGATCTGAAACTATTTTGAGTAACGCTTCTTGTACTACCAACTGTTTAGCTCCTATGGTTAAAGTTCTAGACGATATGTTTGGTGTTGAAGATGGTTTCATGACTACAATCCACGCATACACTGCTGACCAAAACTTACAGGATGCTCCTCACAAAGATTTACGTCGTGCACGTGCAGCTGCTTATAGTATTGTACCAACTTCTACAGGTGCTGCAAAAGCGGTAGGATTGGTATTACCTCATTTGAAAGGTAAATTGAACGGAAACGCAATGCGAGTTCCAATTCCAGATGGTTCTGTAACTGATTTCACTGTTAACTTAAAGAAACCAGCAACAGTAGAAGAAATCAATGCTGCTATGAAAGCTGCTGCCGAAGGATCTATGAAGGGTGTATTGGAATATTGCACAGACCCAATTGTAAGTATTGATATTATTGGAAATACTCATAGCTGTATTTTTGACGCTGATTTAACCCAAGTTATTGGTAACACAGCTAAAGTTGTAGGATGGTACGATAACGAAACCGGATACAGCGCTCGTGTTGCTGATCTTATTGCAAAAATTGGTTAATTTTAATAATTAACACAACCCAATAAATGTAAAAGGGCAGCTGTTTAGCTGCCCTTTTTATTATAGCTTCATACCCATATTTCTGAAACAAATTCACGATATAGGCTCAAGGTGCTATATTACACAAGATTTTATTCCAATAAAACAATTATCTACTTCATTGAAACAGCCATTTTGCCTTTCAATTGGGCTCTAATAAACAGTTCCTTTTGCAAAATTTGAATATCGGTAACCTTCAATGTATTTAGATTGCCTTTCAATGAAATTCCATTACTCAATTGTTGATTTAATGAAGCGTTCATTGCTTTTTTAGCATCGTTAATTTGAGGACTCAAATCCATATTCATTGCATCCTGCATCTTTTTACGAATGGTTTCGTTCAACAACCATTTTGCCGATTTTAACAGGATGTTTTTAGTGGAAAGGTCAAACTGCAAATCTTCAACATGAACCGTATTCTTTTCAGAATCAAAAACGGGTTTTCCGGTAAGAAAAATAGTACCTTTTTTACTTCCTGAAAACTTCACTTCAACTCCCAATCGTTCTTGGGCAGCAAAGAGTTTTAGATCATCTACAAAAATATAATTCTTACCTGCTTCAAACTTTTGCCCTTTTACCATGGCCATTACCTGCTTTGATAATGAATCAAAATCCATTTTCAAATCGGTAACCACTTCAAAACCGCCAGAAGGTTTATAGGCACTTAAATTCGGCATGGGCTTAACCGTTGATCCCCAACTAGTAGATTTAATTGCAGGTGTAGCTTTAATTCCTACATTGAATTTCAGTATATTCTTGTCAAAATTCAAATCGCTAACTGCTAATTCCTTAGGTTGAAGCGACAAATAGCCCACTTGATCAATATAAATTTCCTTTTGAAGCTCATCAAATGCAGGTTTTATATATGGCTTCAAGTCCAATTTCCCAATTTCTTGATCCACAGACTTCATTGCATCTTTGATAAAGGGTTGTGCCTGCTTCAAGAGTAAATCGGTAACATCATATCCAAATATGACTTTTACAGGATCCAGGGGTTTGATTTCTTTGATTTCAGTTTGACTTTGAATACGGTAATCGTTCTTAATTTTTAAATTGCTTTGAATTTCAACTTTTACACGCTTCATGGGTTCTGAATAGCCAATATCAAAACCAGGGGCTGGAACCGCACAAGAACCGCCCATACATGCAGCACAGTACTCTCCTTTTGCCGCATATTTTAAATCCAAACCCAAACCAATTTTACCAACGCCCAAACCTTGATACCGAAAAGGGGCTCGATCCAATTTATATTCATAACGCAATCCCTCACATGGCTTGTCGGATCCTTTAAATGATTTATCCACTTTAGAATCAGCCAAGTTTATAAACGGAACCATATTTACTTCAATTGGGATATCCAAATTGGAGGTAACCACAGGCAGTTCCTTAACTGCTAAGGTTTGGTTCATATTCGAAGGTGGTTCTGGTTTGATGCTTCCACAAGAAGCCAAAATGATGCCCGCCCCAAAGGCGAAAATTACACTTGTTTTCATATTTGAATTAGTTAGACTCCAACAAAACAGGTATCGTAGTGCTACCGTTTTCAGAAATCAACTTCAAATATACAACTCCCGAATTTTCCATTCCATGAATTTTAATATTCCACTCTTGATTGAAAGTATTATTCAGTGAGTTCGTGTTGTTTTGAGCATCCTCCTTGGTTCTCAGCTGAGAATTCCATCCCCCGAAAACCTGCTCACCATTCACTGAAAAGTCCACCGATCGTCCCAATACATCCGAAATAGTCATAGAAGAAATTGGCGTTTGAGATTTTATAAAAAATGTTTGGTTAAAGGTTGGATTTGGATAAACTTGATATGGAATCTTTAACATTGAACTTACCGAATTAACAACCACGTCAAAAGTTCCTTTTATGGTATCATTAATGGGCCAGAGATCGGAATTATTTACTGCATAAATTTCAAAGCGATAGGAACCTTGCTGATTAGGCGTGAAATCCTCCATAGCAAATACGGTGGCATCTTGCTGAGGCAATAATTCATTAAGTGAAAGCTGAGATTGGTAAACAGGAGTAACATTTCCTTGAATCCAAATCTGAAGATTCATTAGAATGTTTCGAACAGCAGAATCTTGACCGGTATTCATCAGCAAAACCCTAGGTCGCATTGAAAAGTTGGACTTGTATTGTCCGTTTATTGATGGCGAATCAAGTTGAATCAATCTCAAGTCAGATAATCTTCGAACATAAAATATTCTCGACATAGAATCATTGAAAATATTCTGATCATCGAGTGAACTTGTATATGTGACAACCCGATAAATGGAAGTATCTAAACTTCCCAAATTGGGTATGAAAGTAATCCGTTTTTGATCATTAGATTTCAGATCAATAGTAGTAAATGTTTCATATATGGATTGATTCTTTTTGAAAATTTTAGCAAAGACTTGAACATTATTCATATCAGCCACACCTTGGTTCTGTACCATTAATTCCAATGTATCTAATACGATAGGCTGATATTTTATTTCACCATCTTGCACATTTATTATATCAGAAACCAGAGCGTCCTTACCTACTAATACCCACACTTTTTTAGTAAAAGTATCGTTATTTCTGAACACATCATTTGGATGTTTAACAAACGCCTTCAACTCATACTCTCCCGTGAATAAAGGTTTAAACTTCTTTAAGAATGCGTAAGTCTTATAGGATGAAGTATCTGCAGAAATGGAAATATCTTCGGTATGCCAAATAGTTCCTTTTCTCGAAATCTCACATCGCACGTCTACCTTATTTTGTGCATTTTCAAACCCACGGTTCCCGACATTAAAATTGAATGAATATCCTAATCCTGTGTTGGTTAAGGTATCTCCTAAATCCACTTTGTCTAAGTAGAAATCAACCGGATATCCTACAAAAAACTCTCCAATCAAGCTATCATTTTCTGGATAAATATCGTGAGAAACATTAGAACCTAACCATACTTTATATTTACCTTTTGCATTGGTTTTTAATGTTCTCGACATGGTCGTGATAATTTGAGAATTCCCATCAATGTCTCTTGAAGTACTGTCTTCATATATTTTAGCACCACTAGGTCCAAAAACCTTCATGACTACTCGAGGTTTCCCTAACTGCAATACTCCATCGTTTACAATTTGTGCTTTAAATGTATGGGTAGTTCCCTGAGAATAAGATTGATTCATTACCGGTGAGAGTATAGAATCAGCTACGAAATCTATTTGTTTATAAACAATTATATATCGAACTTGAGTGTCGTTAGTAGTATTTCGATCACCTGTCATTCGGGTAAATAGAAGTACTTTGAGTTTTCCTGTATCTACACACTGGTAGGTTGGAAAGACCAATAATTTTGTTTGAAAGCGTGGTAAACTTTGATTTATTTTTGCCGAATAAAGAACTTTATTATTTTTCACAATCTGGCAATATGCATCGAAAGCAGGGGTATTGTCATAGCCCAAATTAATAATCTCTATCAAAGGCTGAAGCGTGTCTACTTTGTAAATATATAAACTATTGGGAGTTGGTGAATAAACTGTTTTTACTTGAACGTCTTTGACAACGCCAACATAGAACAATGATCTGAAAGTATCATTGTCGTTGATTTTATCGGAGAGATGTTTCACATAAAATAACAATCTATGTTCACCAAACTCCTTAGGCACAAATTCCTTGGGCAAGGTGTATTGACGTGTTAAACCTGCCGAAAGGGTGTCTTTGATCGTTTTTTTATAGTGAAGAACATTTAAACCCCGTATTTCACAAGTAATTTCTACGCTGTCTGGGGATGTTAATGCTCCAACATTTTTTACCGTAACAATGGGCGCAATGGTGTCCTTATTTAATATATCAAAGGTATCTTTCGGGAGTTTTGCCAAAACAGCGCGATAATCGTAATCTGCTTGTAATCGAGGTTCTATGATAAATTTATACGGGGCATTGGGATGAAAATCTACCCAGTTTGTATCTCCTAAGGGAGAAGCATAAAAAAATGTTTGAGGACGAACTGGTTGTTCCATTTGATATCCAAAAGCAACATTATTCAAGTCTAATTGACGCACTCCTACAAAAAATGATCCTTCCACTTTAACTGGCGACTTTAAATCCAAGATGTAGGTACCAGAAATGGATTTAAGTGAATCACTCTGATAGATTAACTTCCCAGGACGAGCTTTTATACTGTCGTAGGCCCAAATACCCACTCGAAATAATCTACCTGTTGCCCCAAAGGCTACTGAGATTTGATTAATATATTTCGATTTATTGCTTTGAAAACGAGCAACGAAATCACCTTGAGCCCCGTTAAATCCAATTCCACCAGGAGCTGGAGTTAAGGTTACATCTCGATAACTATACATGTTTTCATTTCCCAAACGATAGGATACAGCTATATTATTTGAAACTACTTGATCCGAGGATTCAACCACTACCGTATCGAGTCCAACCTTCGAAGGCAATAAAGAAGGAACTTCAAAAAACTTTTCTTTTCCGGCGGGCAAAGTGATATAAAAACTGTCTTTTTGCTTATTAAAACCTTTTGTATAGGTATACATTTTCATAGCAAAAACGTCTTTTTTTCCTACATTTCTTACAAAGCTCTTCACACTGTCGGGATTTCCTAGAGGCAAAGGAATTTTTCCAAGAGTATACGTTCCACGCACCAATAAATCAACATCTTTTCGGGGATAGTTAAATATAATTGTGGGATGATATTCTGTAATATTATTTAACGTGTCTGATGCCGTTAAACCTGCAGAGAAATGGGTTTGTTGAGAACCATAACCATTAACAGTGGCACTTCCTTCAAAATAAAAGGAAACACCTGCCTTGAATGTATCTTTTTGCTCAAAGAATACGAGAAGTAGCAGATTTTCACCGGCTAATGAATCGTAAACAAATGGTTTATTGAAAGGAAGACGATAAAATTTCTCGTCACGACCAAAATGTTTTTGAGGATTGTCGTCATGAACCAAAGTAGCAGCAGCGGTTTCTTGGCTAAATCGGATTCCCGTTGCGCCTAAATCGGATCGACTCGTATTTACTAACCACATCCTCATGCGACTTTGCCTCAAAGTATCACCATCAGTGCGCATAAATTCCAGGGATGTAATGGAATCTCCATTTTGCAAATTTCCTAAAACGGATTTTGGAAATATATATGCGTATTTGGATTGATACGTTTTTGTATTTAAAGAGACTCTAATAGGACCAGCAAATGTTCCCAAATAACTTCCGTCTCCAACCTGAACGAACTGCGCATCCAGAGGAAAAACCAACAAACCGAGTAAAATGATAATAAACCGCACTATACAAATGTAATTAAATCCGAAAAGTAATGTGTTATTTTGCAGTACACGTGAAAAAAGCTGACATTATCCAACAAATACGATCCAAAAAGAGCTATTTATGCACTGGTTTGGATACTGAAATCGGAAAATTGCCTCATCATTTGCCCAAAAATGGTTCAGGTATGTTAACCTTTAACCGCGATATTATAGACAGCACATCTGCTTACAGTGTTGCCTATAAGATTAACACTGCCTTTTACGAACAATATGGCGTAGAGGGTTGGGAGATAATGAATGAAACATTAAACGCACTTCCTCAAGAAACATTCAAAATAGCAGATGCAAAACGAGGCGACATTGGAAATACATCCACTATGTATGCCCGGGCATTTTTCGATGCCATGAAATTCGATGCTATCACAGTTTCTCCTTATATGGGTGAAGATAGCTTACGTCCATTTTTAGAGTTCAAAGATAAATTTGTTATTTGCTTAGCATTAACAAGCAACGAGGGTCATAAAGACTTCCAGTTATCTCAAGTGGAAGAAGATAAAAAATTGTATGAACGCGTAATTGAGCAAGTAAGCAAATGGGGCAATCCCGACAACTTGATGTTCGTAGTAGGTGCCACTCGCGCAGAAGCAGTAAAACATATTCGAACCATCATTCCTGAAACGTTTTTATTGGTTCCCGGCGTGGGTGCACAAGGGGGTAGTTTAAGTGATATTACTCATGCATCGGCCAATTCCGAATTGGGATTATTAGTTAATAGCTCACGAGGTATAATATATGCTGACTCCTCCGAAGCTTATGCTGAAACGGCAGGAATTAAAGCCCAAGAATTGGCATCAGAAATGTCGACTTTCGTCGAGCAGTATTTGGTGTAAATTCCGAACTTGTTGAATTAAGGATTGGGAACCATCGTTAAAAATGATGTAATCCGCACGTTTTTGAAGTTCCTCGTTGCTAAGTTGCGATTGAATTATTCGCTGAATTTCTTCGAGGCTGCGATATGGATCGCGAAGCTTAACCCGTTCAATTCTCATATTTTCAGAAGCAAGAACTGCGATGGTTTTATGCACGGTTTTATGTGCACCACTTTCAAATAATATTGCTGCTTCTTTGATAATATACGGAGCATTTTGTTGACTAACCCAATCATCAAACTGGTTGAACACGAATGGATGTACAATTGTATTGAGTATTTCTCTTTTTTCGGGGGAAGCTAATAATGATTTGAAAAAAGGTATGTTGATTTCGTTGGAATTCAAATAGGTTTCAGCTCCAAATTTCTGAATCAGTTGGGCTTTTAAATCTAAATTATTTGAATACAACTCTTTTGCTTGTTGATCAGCATAAAAAATGGGTATTCCTAGGTGATTAAAAATCTCGCAGACAGTTGTTTTTCCGCTTCCGATTCCCCCAGTAATACCCACTCTTAACATGGAAATATTTATTATTTCTTGGTTTCGGTTTTTGTTTCAGATGGATATGCCGCTTGAGTCATTTCCATTGAAATTCCAGTAGGATCTATTTTCATTTTTCCTTCTTCCAAATCAATAATCATGTATTTTTCTTGAATTTGGGAGATTTTGCCGTGGATTCCACCGGTGGTTACGATATGATCGCCTTTGGCTAAACTTGCTGTAAAGTTTTTTGCCTTTTTCTGACGTCGCATTTGAGGCCAAATCATAAAAAAGAAGAAAACGGCCATAATCAACATCAAAACGAATGGATTCATGCCTTGACTTCCTGCTGCTTGTAATAGTGTCATTGATTTATTTATTAAGTTTTATTTATTAATTATTGAATTCAAGATTTTATTCTGGGTAAATTCCATTTTTGAATTTTTAGTTCGCAATTACATGATTATCACGTTTGTAATTCGATTCAACTCTTGTTATTACAACCAAGATATGATGTTATTGAACGAAGTGACATTTGGGTTTTCGAAATGACGATATTTTCGATTGGTTAATGATATCCCCCGAAATTAATGACCACTATGTTGTGCCGGATCATTAGATTTAGCTAGTATATTGGCTTTGAAAATTAAGACAATAAAACCTCTATCGGTATTATCGAAATCAACGCTAATACTCTTCTCTACCAACGGGTTATCTGGACCTCCTTTGCCGTTACTATCGAATGTTGCTGTAATGCTTCCTTCCCCACCTGGAGGAATAACTTCTTTAGTCCATTTAGGTGTAGTACAACCACAAGATGCTTCAACCTTCACAATTGAAAGCGGACCCTTCCCTACGTTCTTGAACCTAAAAGTATGTTCAACCACTTCTCCATCATTAATCTGACCAAAGTTAAAAACCGAATCTACAAATTGAAATTGGCCTTTAGGGCCTTTGTTCGGATTTTCGGGATTAGAAGCTTCAATTTCGGAGGCGTCCATATCTCGGTTTTCAGTAGAACTGCACGACGAAACAAAGAATGCAAGGATTACGGCTAATACTGCAATTGCATTCCATTTCACTTGAGCTAACGATTGATTGTATTTCATAATGATTTCAACAGATTATATTACAATTGACATTAAAAGTACCCAGTTTATTTCATTCCTCTGGCGGATTTATGAATTTCCCCTTTTCCTTCTAAATCAATTCGCAATTTATCCATAATTCCATTAACAAACTTAGAGCTATTTGGAGTTGAATAATTTTTTGTGATTTCCAAGTATTCATTTATTGTTACCTTCAACGGCACATCGGGAAAATGCAAAAACTCAGTTAACGTAAGTTTTAGAATTAACAAATCCATTACAGCAATTCTAGAGGGATCCCAATTTTCAGTAACTGCACCTATTAACTCTTCATACATCTTACTGTTATTCACAGTTTTAGACAACAATTGTGCACCCATCAATACTTCTTCATCTTTGGGTTGAATAGACGGAGCTAAATTGATTTTTACCCGATCGCGGTCAACCGTTGAAATTCGCTGAATCTCGCGAAAAGCAAAAGGCATATCATCGTACCAAGAAGGGTTCACCTCTTCCAAAGAATTGTTGAATGCCTCATTTGTTTCGATAAAAGAAAAGAATAATTGGTCAACAAATTCTTTTTGCTGTTGCAAATTTGGTTCAATAAAAAAGGCGTAATCCGCTGAAAAGTCCCATGATTTCAAAGTACTATAAAAACCATCCATTTGACCCGCTAATGCAGACCAATCGAAGGTGGTGTATTCATCATGTGCTAATAGAGATTGATGGATTTTTCCAATTAACGGGGTGTTATTGAGCAATGAATAATACTCGATTTTGGATTTGTCGGGATAGTATTTGTTTTTTTCTACCTCTTGTTTGTCGAGGGCAAATTGTTGCAATTGATATGGAAAGTCCAATAAAAATAGATAAAAATCGTGTACTTCTTGAATACGGGAGTACAGCTCCTTTGAGAAAATAGATAAATCAGTTTCTTCACTCTGATTCCAAGAATACAGAGTTTGAAGGGTTTTTATTCTCACTAAACGACGCGAAATCATCAGAACGATATAACAGCCGCAAAGATACAAAATAAAACGAATATACCCGTTTATACACGACTAATTAACGATTAAACCCGTTGCTAACCTCGAGATTTGAATAATTAATTAGTAGATTATGAAGACAATAAAAGAGATTTTGGAAGGGGAAACTTTATTTGAAAATCAGGAATTCGAAATCGATAATGCAACAAACCCATTTGAAAATCATGTAGCTGAACCATCGATACACGAACCCATTGTGTCAAGATTAGCCAAAGATTTTGGAAAGATTGCATTCGAAGCCAACTTAAAAAGAAGCAACAACAGCATTAGTCAGCGGGTCAAAGAAGAAATTAACAGTACGGCTTTGTATCTTTACCAGTGTCGACATAAGCAATCGCATAAAAAACTGCAAATTTTGCATGAAATTGAAGAGGCTTACACGCGATCAAGCGAATTAATGATCTTTCTTAAAAAAGCCGAACAAGAAAATGAAATAAGCCGAGGTGACTTCCTACACTTTGAAATTCAGATCAGATTGGAAATGCAAAAAATGCTGATGGCAATAGGTAAAATAATGGTAGGGGTTTGAGATAGTGTCTGATTTCAGTTGCTTTATTCTATCCAAACCTTTTGTTTTCTTACCACCTCACCATTGGGTTTTCTAAGCACCACAATGTATACACCTGTGGCGAAGTTATGTGTAGGAAAAACCGTTTCATTGGAAGTTAAAGTATGATTAGGTATTACTTTTTGACCTAAAATATCATATGTTTCAACCGTCAAATTATCCAATAAGTCAACGTTCTTTACTTCTACTATGAGTTTATCATTATTGGGTTGGGCATAAATTAGAACTTTATCGTAAATAACGGTATCAAATACACGCATTTTAGTTTCAATACGCATGTCAACGATAATGTTACTTCTATATGTTGTCAGGGCATTTCTCATCACTTCTACTTGCCTGCGGGTAAATAAATTTTGACAATCATGGGTAGAATAATCCATGTAATTTTCGATCATATCCGGTAGATCATTTGGCTCAAAGCAGGTATTTGAACTTAAGTTACAGTTAAAGTTAGCACCTACGCCTTGAATTGGGGTGTCATCGATATAATCATCTAAAAGGCAGCGATTTGCTGAAAATTGATCATCTGCCCAAATATGTCTTAATCCAAAATAATGACCAAATTCATGTACTGCTACTCGACCTTCATTAGCTGCAGCAAGTGTTGCATTATTTTTAGCATTAGGATTGTTTCTTCCTGTAACTTTATAGTGTAGAACGACACCTTGTTGTGGGTCTGTAACCCAAGATTGTGAAGTCCAAGAAGGATGTCCATAGGGGGGATACGCGAAACCAAGGAGAGCATCTTGTCCATTGGCTGACAAATCGCAAACCCAAACATTGATATATTTTTGGGGATTCCATGGATCATTGCCACCATTTGCGGAGGACTTCATGTTATTATTGATGGAACCGTTGGTTCTTCCAAATGAAGCAACTGAAGTTGCTTTTCGAATAATTCCGTTGGTAGGATTTCCATTTGGATCAACACTTGCAAGCACAAATTCGATTTTCGCATCACCAGCTCTGGATTTAAAAAAGCTACGTGTATTCACCGAGTCTTTATTAAATCTGCGAAAATCGCGATTGAGCACTTCTATTTGATTGATCAACAAACTGTCATGAATGTTTTCGGTACTATTGTTATACAGCACGTGAAAGACTACGGGAACAGTATAAATGGTATCGTAAAAATACGTAGTATCGGTAATGATTCGTTTGCGTTTTTGAATATTTTTTGAAGCCCTAACGGATTGCAAATATTGTTGATTGTATTGCGATTTGAATCCGGGATATTGATTATCTAATTGATTAATTACGTGATTGTGGCCACAAGGTTCTACGCCATCTAAACCTTGTACATTCTGAGGTTGAGGATCAAAACTATTATTTACATCTGTTAGCACGGGTTGGTTATTTAAACCCTTTGGGTCAGACAATTTATCTGTTATTCCAGACTGTGCTTGAACCCCACAAAATATAAAAAAACCAATTACGGCTGTTAGGCCATTTGTTAAACGACAATTCATTGAAATTCGAAGTTAGCTAAAAAAGAAAAGAATAGGAAGTTGAGCCCGAACAATACCCCTAGTTTTGTAAACCAAAAGATGAAAACGGAAGATTAAAAATCAACTTAAATTGATTAAAAGAGGAATGTAAAAACCGGTAAAGAGTGTATTTTTAGCTTACTGATTATCGCGCCATTCATAGACCCATTGAGATTGAATCATCTCAAGATATCCTTCGTTGCAATCTTCTCTTTTTCCAACAAATTCAGGGATTTCCAAAACCCATTCGATGAGTTCAGTAAAGCGAATTCGATAAATTTTCTTTTCGTCAAAATCATCGCCAAATCGTTCGTATAGTTTCATTGCGATGTCTTCGTAGTCTGTCCAGTTTATAGGTAATTCCATGATTTAAATATTGCAAATTAATGACCGATAATTCCAGATTGATCTGGAATGGTTACCGTTAGATTACCTTCTGACTGCAATTTACATTGGCAAGCCAAACGGGAATTATATTTAGGATTTCTTGCTCGATCTACATATTCTTCTTCGCGATCAGACATTTCGGGCAGAATATTCTCTCCTGAATCGATGTAGATATGACAGGTACTGCAACCACAAACTCCACCACAGTTGTGATTTAAATGAATATTATTATCGAGAGCAACTTCTAAAATACTTTCTCCTGGAAAAATTTCAACGGTTTGAGGTTGCTTGTCTTTTTCTTCAAAATGAAATGTAATGTGGGCCATAACAAGGGCAAAGTTAGGGAG
Organism: uncultured Rhizobium sp.; assembly: GCA_964415065.1. GTDB lineage: Bacteria > Bacteroidota > Bacteroidia > NS11-12g > UBA955 > VMCP01. The sequence goes on along the minus strand of CAYPYX010000003.1, from coordinate 47,660 downwards.
AGAAATCGGTAGAAATGTTCAAAACCATAGAAACAATTTGTAAACAAGCATGAAAACCGAAAGAAAATCAACCGATTTAATTCTATAACTATTAAATTTGCGTTCATATACATTATGAATTTCGAACTGACTGAAGAGCACCTAGCGGTACAACAAGCTGCAAGAGATTTTGCACAAACTGAACTGTTGCCCGGAGTAATCGAGCGTGATGAACATCAAAAGTTCCCAGCTGAACAAATCAAAAAAATGGGTGAGTTGGGCTTCATGGCCATGATGGTTGACCCCAAATACGGAGGAGGAGGAATGGATACCATTTCGTACGTATTGGCTATGGAAGAAATCTCCAAAATTGACGCCTCTGCATCTGTTTGTATGAGCGTTAACAACAGCTTAGTTTGCTGGGGATTGGAAACTTATGGTTCTGAAGATCAAAAACAAAAATACTTGGTTCCATTGGCTAGCGGTCAGGCAATTGGAGCGTTTTTATTAAGCGAACCTGAAGCTGGTAGCGATGCCACCAGTCAGAGAACTACTGCTTTTGACCAAGGCGATCATTACATCCTAAACGGTACCAAAAACTGGATTACTAATGGTAATAGTGCTAGCTATTATTTAGTTATTGCTCAAACAGATGTTGAAAAAGGGCATAAAGGTATCAACGCATTTATCGTAGACAAATCTTGGGAAGGTGTAACCGTAGGTAAAAAAGAAGATAAACTAGGTATTCGCGGTAGCGATACGCACAGTATCATGTTCCAAGATGTAAAAGTTCCAAAAGAAAACCGCATAGGTGAAGACGGATTCGGTTTTACTTTTGCTATGAAAGTATTGAGTGGTGGCCGCATTGGTATTGCTGCTCAAGCTTTGGGTATTGCAAGTGGAGCTTATGAATTAGCGGTAAAATATTCCAAAGAACGCAAAGCATTTGGAAAAGAAATTATGCATCATCAGGCTATTGCTTTCAAATTAGCTGATATGGCAACTGAAATCGAAGCAGCTCGTATGTTGTGTTTGAAAGCAGCTTGGTTAAAAGACCAACATTTGAACTACGACAGAGCTAGTGCTATGGCAAAATTATTTGCATCAGAAGTAGCAATGAAAACCACAGTTGAAGCGGTTCAGGTTCACGGTGGTTATGGCTTCGTAAAAGAGTATCATGTTGAACGTTTGATGCGTGATGCAAAAATCACACAGATTTATGAAGGTACTTCAGAAATTCAACGTGTGGTTATTTCTCGCGATGTATTAAAATAATCAAACACCAATGAAATCAGATTTCTACAATCAACAAGAATTTGTCTGTAGAAATTGAATAAGTGATCATATTTTCATGAAAAGGTGGGTCTTAATGACTCACCTTTTTTTTTGCCATAATTCATACTTCTTCAACTGCATATTCAATGGTGTCATTCCATTCAAACTATCTCGGATATAGTTTTTAGGAACTAAATAGTACTTGAATTTAATCTCATCATTCGGTACTCGATAATTTTGAACGGTAATGTTATAATATCGATACAAATAGGCCTGCATATACCAATCATCTTTTAATGCCCTGAAAGAACCTAAAACCAAGGAATCACCGCCTTCTTTTTGATTGAGTGTTGATACAATGGCATCTATATCATTCCACAATTCTATATCTCGCTGGACTTTTCCGGATTGTGCGAATCCCCATCCCCCGAAAATAAAACAAATTATTACCAATGCTGGTTGCCACTTATTGCTGTTTAAAAGTTGATTTTCAAATGTTAGCCAAATGTCCTTAATTCCAATAATCACAGCCATTGCTACAAAGGGAAAAACACAGTAAATGTAGTAATCGGATTGTTTTAAACTAATCATTATTGGGATTACCCCGGTCAGACTCAATACGAACAACAATCGAACCATCGGGGTATTGAAAAATCGCGAAAACTCCGGCACTAATTCAGAGATCACTCCTGCCCTACTAGAAGTCTTCTTGTAGATGAAATACCATCCCAAAAGAAAAGAAAATAGCACCATCGGCAATAATGCCAAAACATAGTCTAACAAGATTTTAAATCGTGTTGATACCGTTTGAACTTGCTCCAAGCTTCCAATTACTTGCTTATGAAAATACCGTTGAAGTGCGTCTAAGCTTTCGGGGAAAATCCAGAGCATTAAAGCAAAACTCAAAACAAAACCGACAACCATGAAGAAGATTTCGGAAACCGCGTTAAAAATAGCATTCTTTAAATAATCTGATTGGCTGGAAGAATGTGAAGTTTGGTTTACATTAACGATGGTTTCTGGTGTTTGTTGAATTGCACTAGAGTGAGAAATTGAAGGGCTTTTTGTAAGCCTGTTTGTCCAGAAAAAAATTAAAGGTAAACTGAATGGAAACAAGCCTGTGAATCCCTTTGCCATGAACGCCAAATAAAGCATACAACCCGAAATAAAAAGCCACACGAAAGAACTTAATGAGTGATTTTTTGGATGGTATGAAGGAATCAATTGCATCGAATGTGATTTTAAATATGCCCAAACTGAGGCTAAAACGAACACAAGCATGGTGTTTTCTAGCATATTATTCTGAGCACACCTGTTTACTACAGGTACCGAAATCCACAATAATAGAACCCAAGCCGCACTGGGATATTTTCTTTCATTCTTTTGAGCACTTCCTCTCGTTGAAGCTCTGCCATCTGTCTGAGCACCATTATCCTCCTGAGCAATTTCACATGCCCCAGTACTTCCAAACAGCTTAGTACTTCCGTCTTTCCCAATACTAACACCCGTCGGTGCAATTCCATTTGCCTGGGTACTTCCAGTCAGCCGAACAATTAATTGATAAATTTTAACTATCAAATAAGCAGAAATCAAAACTGTGGTTAATGAATAGACTCTTTCCACCCAATAATGATTTCCCAAAAACTTAAAAAAGAGACTTTGAAAAGCAAACACCAAAGGCGGGTGTTCATTAAAGTTAGGGTATAACGAGTCCGTGATTTTCAGAGACCATAATCCACAAACATCTTGAGCTACATTTTTAGAAATGATGGCATACAATATTCCATCCATGAACATACCCTTTCCAAACATGGGAAATAGTGCAATGCAAGCAAAAGTAATAGGAAAAAGAAACAGTGCTTTTCTTTTTGATTTGAATGGATTTTTAAACCACATGATGCCCAATTGCCTTAAAATGGGAGGCAAGTTATGACAGTTTCGATAAAAAATCTTGATATGCTAATTGGATACCTTCTTTTAATGCAACTTGTGGCTTCCAGCCCGTTTGGAACAATCTGTTAGAATCCATGAGTTTTCTCGGAGTTCCATTCGGTTTTGACGTATCAAAAACCATGTTACCTGTAAAACCAACGATGTCTTTTACCGTTTCGGCTAATTCCTTGATGGTAACATCGGATCCATAACCTACATTAACAAACTGTTTTTCGTTATAGTTGAGCATCAAATAAACCAATGCATTAGCTAAATCGTCGGCGTACAGAAATTCTCTCATAGGAGAGCCATCGCCCCAAACTACTACTTCGTTAGCATTGTTCTGTTTAGCCTCGTGAAATTTACGAATCAATGCAGGCAATACGTGGGAATTTTCTGGATGATAGTTATCATTTGGTCCATAAAGATTCGTCGGCATTGCAGAAATAAAATTACAGCCGTATTGATCTCTATACGCTTCACACATTTTAATTCCGGTTATTTTAGCAATTGCATATGGTTCGTTTGTGGGTTCTAATAAACCACTTAAAAGATAGTCTTCTTTTAAAGGTTGAGGGGCCAATTTTGGATAAATACAACTACTACCCAAAAACAATAACTTCTGAACTTTATTCTCATAAGCATAATGAATCAAATTGTTTTGAATCATTAAGTTATCATACAAAAATTCTGCTCGATACACATTGTTGGCATGAATTCCACCCACTTTTGCAGCAGCTACAAAAACATAATCTGGTTTCTCATTTTTGTAAAATTCAGCCACTAGATGCTGATTTCGCAAATCTAATTCAGCAGAAGTACGCGTGATTATGTTGTTGAATCCCAACCGTTGTAATTCTCTAATTATTGCACTGCCCACCATGCCTCGATGACCAGCAACATATATTTTTGACTCAGGTTTCACGGGATTATTCAAAATAGTTTTTGGCTTGGAAACCGCCTTCCTTCAAATACAGTTCTTTCTGCATTACTCGAATATCGGATTTCATCATGTCTTCTACCAATGCAGGCAAGTCGTATTTGGGCTGCCAACCCAATTTTGTTTTAGATTTAGTAGGATCACCAATTAATAAATCAACTTCTGTCGGACGGAAGTATTTTGGATCAACAAATACAACTTCTTGACCAACATTCAACAAAGGCTTCACTCCTGTTGAAGACTCGTATTTTGCATCATCGATTGCCGTTACAAATCCAATTTCATCTACACCCTCACCTTTAAAATCTAAACTAACTCCTACTTCAGCGAACGACATTCTAACGAATTCTCGTATTTCAGTAGTTTGGCCCGTTGCAATTACAAAATCTTCGGGTTTCTCTTGTTGTAAAATGAGATACATGGCCTCCACATAGTCCTTAGCATGTCCCCAATCGCGTTTAGAATTCAAGTTACCAAGAAATAATTTGTTTTGTAATCCTAATACAATTCTAGCAGCTGCGCGGGTTATTTTACGGGTAACAAAAGTTTCTCCACGAATAGGACTTTCGTGGTTAAATAAAATCCCATTGCAAGCGTACATATTGTATGCTTCGCGATAATTTACGGTGATCCAATACCCATATAGTTTAGCAACAGCATATGGACTTCTTGGGTAAAATGGTGTTGTTTCTTTCTGGGGAACTTCTTGAACTAATCCATATAATTCAGAGGTTGATGCCTGATAGATGCGTGTTTTTTCAATTAATCCTAGAATTCGAATGGCTTCTAGAATTCGCAATGTGCCTAAAGCATCGCTGTTAGCAGTATATTCAGGTGTTTCAAAACTCACCTGAACATGGCTCATTGCACCCAAATTATAAATTTCATCGGGTTGTACCTCTTGTATTATTCGAATTAAGTTGGTACTGTCGGAAAGATCACCGTAATGCAACTTGAATCTAGAACCTTCGATATGGGGATCTTGATAGATATGTTCAATGCGTTCGGTGTTAAAAAGTGAGCTACGGCGTTTGATTCCATGCACCATGTAACCCTTTTTCAAAAGAAATTCGGCTAAATAGGCCCCATCTTGACCTGTTATACCCGTGATTAATGCGACTTTCATTATTTTGCACAAAAATACGTCTTTTTTATGTTCGCCGTGTTCACTGACAAAGTTTCTCCGCGCATTCGATATGTTTTGGAGGAAGTATTAGGCCGCCGTTTGGGAAAATCGGTGCGTCTATGCTTTGAGGAGCAAGATTACTGCGAATATCACAATCTTGGAAATCCTCATTGCGTAAAATATTTAGAAGTTGACCGACCTGAATTACCCGGAATATTTATCCAAAGAACAGGTAATATTTTAGATCAAGGTATGGACGAACTCTACGAACCCCTTCCTGCTGAATATCAGTTTACGGATGTAGAGATAAACCAACTCACTCTCTATTTTGAAAATCAATTTAAAAGACCGGTTAATAACGAGGTGTTAATGTTGTTAAAATCACCTTTACGTGCACTTTTTAAAACAGAAACTAAACTGGGATTTGATCCTTTTGCTTTCGCATTTTATTCTTTGAGTCGGTATGAGGAATATTTCCCCTATAACTCCGATTCGTTAAAGCGATTTTCTCATCAACAATCCATAGCCTTCAAACAAAACTGGGGCGCTCTTCCCTATTTAGATTTAGCATTGGTTAAATTGTATTTGAGTTTAAACTTGAAAGTTGAAGAATTTTATCGATTCAAGATTCATACTACCATAGACATTGATATTGCATATCGCTTTTTGGGTAGACCCGTGTTTCGGCAATTAGGAGCTTGGTTTAAATATCCGCAATGGATGTTGGCACGAATTAAGACTTATCTAACCCGAGTGGATGCCTTTGCATCTAATAGAACCGTAGTACCCTACCTAGAAACTGGTGGAAAAACCACTCTGGAAAATGCTCAAGTTTTTGTTCTTTGCTCCGAAAAAAACACCAAATACAACAAACAAGTAATGCGGAGTTTTGGACCTTGGAAGCGAGATATCAAACAATTGAACTCTATAACACAAATTGGACTTCATCCTTCATTGAATGTTTCCATGGTTACTTTAAGTCAATCTAAATTAACGCCTTTGGATCAAGATGAAACGCCAATGTATACTCTTCATCCTAACTCTTTAGTACTTTGGAACAATGAAAAACTCTGGTTGGAACGCACTTCTGGACTGATACCCATATTAAATAGTCGACAACATTATATTCATTTACTTTTTCCATTTACTTATAGATATCTGACACAATTGGGTATAAAAAATGATTGGAGTATGGGTTTCGCACAAGATTTAGGGTATCGCGCAGGTACAGCTATGCCATTTTTGTGGTACGATCTGCTTGAAGATAAAACAACGAACTTAACCATTCATCCGTTTGCTTTAATGGATGTTACGTTAAAAAATTATTTAAATCTGCATCCCGAAGAGGCGTACAAAATCACCTCTGTTATGAAACACATTTGTGCGGTATTAGGTGTACCATTTACATTTATTGTTCACAATGAATCGCTGTCGGGTTTGCAAGGTTGGGAAGGTTGGCAAGAAGTATTCAATTCTTGGAGAGACGACTTAAAACAAGCAAAACAAACATGAGGGATTCAGTTATTCAATACTTAGAGTGTAGCGACATTGAACCATTAAAGTGGAATGACTGTATTCGAAATTCTAAAATAGGCATTCCTAGTTTGTGTTATGCACGTTATGAATATTTACAATCTGTTTGCAACGGTCAGTGGGGAGCTTTAATTATCTTCAACTCGAATCAAAAGAACTATTTAAATGTGATGCCCTTGCCTTATCGAAAGAAGTGGGGTTTTATTTATTACATATATCAACCCTTTTTTTGTCAACAACTGGGAGTTTTTGGAGAACCAACCCATTTCAGTATCGACGAATTCATTTCTCATATTCCAAAGCGATTTTTACGATTGCACTTAAATGTACATAGCGGAATTGGCGTCCCTCAAAAATCCCAAAAAAAGACCAATTTTATCTTACCGGCGCCTCATATACCTGAAAAAACATTCAATAAAGATGCGCAAAAAAACCTCAGAAAACTTCATTTACACGATATTGATTACGTTGAAACAACGGATTATCAAACCATTTTATCAATTTACGACGAAGCTTGGGGGGAACAAACCGGATTTGAATGGTTCAATGATTATGATGCATTTTCTAAAGCTTTGAAACTATTGCATCAGGATCAAATCTATGCGGTTATTGTTCGAAATAACAAAACCGGAGAAAATTTGGGAGGAGCTATTTTTCTTCATTCTGGTGAAATTACCCAAGAGTCACATCGTTTGCATTATGTATGCGGTGGTGCTGTAAAACAAGGTCGTGAATGGGGAGTAGTACACGGAATTATTGAACATATTTGTATCAAATTTCCGGATTCCATCATTGACTTTGAAGGATCTAACATACCCTCGGTTGCTAAATTTTATCAAAAATTTGGTCCCATAGATGAACCATATTATTCCATTAACATTAATTATAGACTATGAATTTAAAACCTTGGATTCAATCAGCACGATTGAGAACCCTGCCTCTTGCCCTATCGGGTGTATTATTATCCTGGGGGATGAATTTGATGAGTGAACATGGATATCCTCAATGGGATTTATTTGTATTGGCCATTTTAACAGCTGTTTCACTTCAGATATTATCCAACTTTGCCAACGATTATGGTGATTACAAAAAAGGCACTGATGCCAAAGCAGAACGGTCAGATCGAATGCTCACAGCAGGGTTAATTTCAGAAGGTGCAATGAAAAAGGCACTTATTTTGTTTTCAATACTCTCTTTTAGTTTTGGGATGCTTCTGTTATGGATTTCTTTCAACCGACATTTCCATTTGAGTTTTTCAGAACTATTTAAAAGTTCGGCATTTCTCGTTTTGTTAGCCGTTGGAATCCTATCGATTGGTAGTGCCATTTTTTATACTGTTGGAAAACGAGCTTATGGATATTCGGGGTTAGGAGATTTTTTTGTTTTTATCTTTTTCGGTATGGTTCCTGTTTTGGGGATGGTATTTCTTTTCGGAATTCATCAGATTCACGTGGAACACCTTATTGGTGCAACGGGTATGGGCCTACTAAGTACAGCAGTACTTAATGTAAATAATTATCGAGATTTGATTTCTGATGAACAAAGTGGTAAGCGAACTATAGCCGTAAAATTAGGCGACAAATACACGGTATTTTACCACCGTTTACTTTTGGTTTTCGGATTTTTAGGAATTGCTTTTTCAGCAATGATTTTTATAAATCGTTTGTTTAATTATGGTATCTTAATCTATTCTCCAGAAATGTTTTGGGTTTTAGGAATTTTTGCCCCTTCGGCCATTCTACTGTCGCGACATTTTTCGGAGTTGAGAGAATTAAAACCAGGTGATAGAGTAGGTTTGAATCCTCAGTTAAAAAAACTATCACTAACCATTTTATTGACCATTTTGATTTATGTTACATTATCATTTTGGGTGTTTGAAACACTGTAGTTTTTAGCTTTGGTTTTCCTGAGTAATTATTCTCATTTGCATCAATTATTACCCTTTACAGTTTTCAAGAATTAATTTTAATTCAAACTAGTAAAAACAATATATTTAAATTAAAGCATTGATTTTTAAGTAGTAAAACATTGATTAATCCACAATCACAAATGAAACTCCGCATAGAAAAACATCAATTACATTTTATAAAACCAGCCAAAACTTCAAGAGGGGCTTACACTGAGAAAACTGCTTATTTGTTAATACTTGATACTGAATTTGGTCAATTTTTAGGAGAGGTTTCACCTCTTCCTGATTTAAGCATCGACGGAAAGGCTGATTTTGAACATTTGTTTAATCAGGGACTTTCACAACTAAATAAAGAAAATTTAAATACACATGATTTATTGAACTTGCAGGAAGAATGGAGCAATTACCCTGCACTTCGTTTTGGAATCAACTGTATCATTTCGGATTTGGTTTCAACTCTCAAAGTTTTGGGAATTGATTTTTCAGAACCTTCCATTATTGGGTCAAACTACCCATCGTCTGCATTTTCACCATCAACTTCCATTCCCGTTAACTCGGTTAAATCCCCAAATATATCGAACAATTACTCAGCCACACATTCAGTCGCCAACGATTTTTTATCAAAGAAATCAGGAATTCCAATCAATGGATTGGTGTGGATGAATGATATTGAATCGATGGAAGAAGAAGCAAATCAAAAAATTGATTCCGGTTTCAACATCATAAAATTTAAGGTTGGTGCTTTAGATTTTGACTCCGAATGTCGCCTATTGGAACGAATTCGCAAAAAACACTCTGCTTTTCAATTAGAAATCCGTTTGGATGCAAATGGGGCTTTTTCACCTGACACCGCAATAGAACAACTTCGTGAATTGAGTCGGTTTGATATTCACTCATTGGAACAACCCATCAAATCGAATCAGTGGGATGATATGCAAAGAATTTGTGCAATATCTCCGATTGATATTGCATTAGATGAAGAATTAATTGGATATTCAAACAAAAATGGAAGCGAACTACGCGAAGATGCCCAGAAACTTTTGCAATACATAAAACCCAAGTACATTATTCTGAAACCTACATTTATCGGGGGATTAGATCGATGTGATATTTGGGTAGAAGAATCTTGGAAAAACGAAATTGGTTGGTGGAGTACCAGCGCTTTAGAGGGCAATGTCGGTTTATTTGCAATTGCTAAATGGGCTTCAAAATATTTGAATCACCCTCAATTTATGGTTCAAGGTTTAGGGACAGGTAGTTTGTTTGTGAAGAACTTCCCTGCGAATACTGAAGTGAAAAACGGACATTTGTACGCATTGTGAAACCAGAATTTGTTGATTTACTTAAGCAAACTCTACCTCAAGCAGAGGTGGATTCACTTTTGAATGCCATTACTTCAACTTCACCTCCCATTTCTATACGATTAAATCGAAAGAAAATCGAAGCATTGGGTTTATCTGTTGAAGACATATTAACTGTAGAACACGAAAAAATTGCGCATTGCCGTGATGGATTCTTCCTTAAAAAGCGTCCCACTTTTACAGCAGATCCCAGTTTTCACGCAGGTTTATATTACGTGCAAGAGGCCAATTCCATGTGGATTGGTGAAATAATGCGACGTTTGGTTTCCCATTTGCCTAGTCAAGCATTAGTACTCGATATGTGTGCATCTCCGGGAGGTAAAACAACGCATGTTTCCTCGGTGTTGAGGGATGGGGATTTATTGGTTTCGAATGAAATAATTTCACAGCGAAATTCCGTTCTTTTCGAAAATGTAAGTAAATGGGGAGATGGAAACACCTTAATCACAAAGGCAGACGCAAAAGTATTCTCGAAAAGTTCCGTACTTTTTGATACAATTCTGTGTGATGCACCATGCAGCGGTGAAGGCTTATTTCGAAAAGACGATGGGGCTATGAATGAATGGTCGTTGGATAATGTTGACCTTTGTTCACAAAGACAACAACGCATTGTGTTTGATCTTTATAACAATTTAAAACCAGGGGGTTATTTCATTTATAGTACATGCACTTACAACCGGATTGAAAACGAGGACAATGTAATTAAATTCTGTGAGGAATTGGGATTTGAAGTTGTTGATTTGGGTCTGGGTATTGAGGATCAATTGTATAGTTTAGAAAAGGGAATGTATCGTTGCATGCCTCACCTAAGTTCAGGAGAAGGCTTGTTTTTCACAGTTTTAAGAAAACCAGGGGCATTCTCGTTAAGTCCAAATTCTTCTGATGATTTTCACATGAAAAAACATCCCTCGAAAAACAAAAAAAATGCGACAAACCATCTAGAAATTCCGCTGGAAATAAGCAGGTTGTTTCCTGAATCTGACTTCCAATTGACTTCAAAAGAGGGTGAATTTTATGGTATTAGACATTCCAATAAAGAGTGGATCCTAAATCTTGTTAATTTGTTGCCCAACCTGGTTCATCCAGGCTTTCCAATTGGCACGATTATGAAAAACAAGTGGAAGCCCCATGTGGCCGCCGTTTTACTCATTGAAAGTCCAGTTAAAATTGACCGGATTTTAAGCGATACTGAGTTATTGCTTTACCTAAGACGCGAATTTATTCCAAAGGCTTCATTTAATTCAACTTTGGAGAAGAACAATTCAATAGATTTCGGTGATGTTTCAGAAAAATCGAAAATGAATGAACCTCGTTCTACTAATTCATTAAAAATAATTGAAGCGAAGAATGGAAAGAACTTTTTATTAAATGCGGATAAAGACGGCATTCTCATTCTAGGTTATTTTATACATGATGAAATTCCTGTAATTTTCGGCGTGGGTAACTCAGTACGAAATGGTATAAATAATTTATGGCCAATGGAATGGCGTGTACGTAGCATTTTTCAGGACACCCATCGAATCTGTGGGTGATTGGTTCCAATAGAGCCGAATAAGCTGCGTATTTTTGTTATGTGATTACCATAAACCGTTTCCAATTGCCTAATGGCTTAAAAGTTGTTCATCAATTTGATTCAACAGTATCGACTGTCGTATTAAATACGTTGTATAACGTGGGTGCTCGTGATGAGGATCCAAATCGCACGGGATTTGCCCACCTTTTTGAACATTTAATGTTTGGAGGAAGCAAGAATGTGGAATCATTTGACCAAGAAATCGAACATGCTGGAGGACAAAACAATGCCTTTACCAACAACGAATTCACCAATTACTACATTACTGTTCCTTTAGAGAATATTGAAACTGCATTTTGGCTAGAAAGTGACCGGATGTTGGAGTTAAATATAAACGAAAATACGTTGGCCATTCAAAAAGGGGTTGTAGTTGAAGAATTCAAACAGCGTTGTTTCAATGCTCCATTTGGTCAATTATGGCATCATGTTAGGGAGCTTCTGTATAAAGAAAGTTCATACCGTTGGCCAACTATCGGATTAACGTTAGATCACATTTCAGACGCATCATTGGATGATGTTCGTGATTTCTATCGTCGATTTTACACACCTCAAAATGCCATTGTTTCAATTGTTGGAAATGTTACTTTGGAAGAATGTAAGTCTCTTTGCGAAAAATGGTTTGGTGGAATTGAAAAACCTGGTAAGCCCAATGAAAACGTTTACATGCATGAAGTTTTTCCGGAAGAAATTCGAAGAAAAATTGAAGATGACTTATCTCCAAATCCAGCTGTGTTTTTATTGTGGCGTGGTCCATCTGCTAAAGAAAAAGGTGGGTTAGAATTGGATTTATTTGCTGATTTATTGGGTGGTTCTGAAGTATCTGAATTGAATGAAACTTTGGTAAAAAAACTAAAAATTTGCAATGCTGCTGAAAGCTTTTACATCAAAGGCGTAGGTGAAGGCATTTTCATTCTTTACGGAATTTTAAACGAAGGAAGTACGCATGAACAAGTAGAAAACGAATTATATAACACGTTAGCTCGTTTCATTGAAAAGGGAGCCGAAAATCAATTCATATTTGATAGTACAAAGAATAAAATTTATACGGGATTGCAGTTTGAGCACATCAATCCCATGAATAGAGCACAAAAATTAGCATATTGGGAATTATTAGGTAATGCTGATAAAATAAACTCGGAAGCGGAAGAAATTAAAAATACGCAATTAAATGACGTATTGAATGTTGCTCAACATTATTTAAATGAATCATGTAAGTCTGTACTTTACTATAATCCTAAAAAATGACACACCAATTTAGAAGCACTCGCCCTGATGTTCGAACTATTAAAACATTTGATGTTCCAAGTATTCAGGAAAATAAAAGTAAAAAAGGACAACGCTATTTTTATCACAACACACCCGACTTAGGGGTATTACGCATATCCATTTGGTTTTCAGCAGGAATTAAAGAACAAGTTAAGCCTATGCAAACTGCAGGAGCAATGGAATTGCTTTTAGCTGGAGGTTGTGGTAACACAGAAAAAGACATCATTCAATACATCGAGCATTTGGGTGCATCTGTAAGTACAGACTATTCTCTTATTGGAACAGTACTCAATATTCGTTGTTCTAACTTGGTGGCAACTGACGTTTTACGTTGGGTTGAAAAGCATATACATGGCGCCGAATATCCTTTAAACGAGTTTGAAAATTATATTCCTGTTAAAATGGCTTCTTTAGAGCGTAAGATGCAAACCCCAAGTTATTGGTCCGATAGAATTGCTCGTGAAAGCTATTTCGGTAAATCTACTTTAATGGGAAAATTCGCTGATTTAGAGGATTTGGAGAATCTCAAAAGAGAAGATTTGGTAGCGTTTCACGAGAAACATTTGCAATTAGGAAAGTCCATGTTATTCGTTTCCGGTGATTGTAGTACCCAATTATTAAATGAACTACTTGACATTCATGATCAGTATTTTATAGAACCGTTTACTTTAGAAATTCCGGAGGAAGAAATACTAGGTGAAGTTTCTGACTCAATTATTAAATATTCGGTAAAAAACACGAGTCAGGCAAGCATGGTGTTATTGAAGCATATTGGAGAAATTGATGAAATTACTCAGTATCGACTCACTTTATTAAATATGGTTTTGGGTGGATATTTTGGCAGCCGACTTATGCAGGAATTGCGTGAAAAACAAGGGTTGACCTATGGAATTAGTTCGTACTTTCGTCCGTCTTTAAAAGGAAGATCTTGGTTAATTTCGGGGGAAATGAATAGTGAAAATGCGGAATTAGCGCTTACGAAAACCATTGAAATTATGAATCAATTGAAAACGGATTTAATTTCGGAAGAAGAGCTAGAAAAGGCAAAGCGTTTTTTTAGTGGACAATTTCGTTCTGGTTTTGATGGTCCTTTTTCAGCGGCAGCAAAGTGCCAGCAAACGATTTTAAGAAATCACTCGTCTATGTATTACCAAAACACTTTGGAAGCCATCTGGAACACGACTCCAGAAGATTTGAAAACACTGGCAAACAATGTTTTAGCTGATAAGTCGTTTATTAAAGTAATATCAGGCGACGTATAATAACATAACCTATGAATTTATTTGCATCTTATTCTTACTATTTTCAGACTTTAAATAGATGTAAATTATTCATATCCTTTGGGTTAGTATCTTTATTTTATCAAAATGTAGAATCACAAATCCCAACCAATGGATTGGTGGCTTATTATCCTTTTTCTGGGAATGCAGGGGATTCTTCGGGTAACAATTATCATGGTACAACGTATAATGTTACTTTAGTAAGTGACCGTTTTGGCAATTCAAATTCAGCGTACAAGTTTGCGGGAAATACCAATTCACGAATCGAAATTCCTTCCACTGGATTAAAAAATAATAATTATTCTTACAGCGTATGGATCAATATTACGAGTTTGGGCGCAAATGGTTCGTTAAGTTCAGTTTTTGAAGTAGCTCAAGGTGGAAATGCTACTGGACAAGGTATCTCTGTGGCTAATAATTACTTAGGAAGTGCAAAAGGAATAAATGGAGGTGGTTACAATCAATCTGCTGTACCGTCTGTTTGGGTGGTATCCACAAAAACATTGCCGAGTATTAGTCGCTGGTATCATGTAGTATTTATTAGAGGCGATAAGTTTCAATATTTGTATATTAATGGTACGCTTAGCGATAGTTTTAAAACATCAACTTCCCTTCTTCCTGAGTATGGCAATCCGGTAAAAGCTATGTTTGGTGTTCGATGTAATTTAATTCAACCCTTTAATGGAATTATTGACGACGCGGCACTTTATAATCGAGTAATTTCTCCCTGCGAAGTGATGCAACTTTACACAGGAAAAGCACCAATCAATGGTCCCCGATCTGGTATTAGTAAAGCAATACTTCATAGAGCCTGTTTGGATCGAGTTACTGGTCAACTAGATCTTAAAATTACACCATCAAAGGATTCGTTTTCGAACTTTGCCTTTTATCGTGTTTGGGGACGAGATAATACGGCTGGTGTATTTCAATTATTAGATGAAGAAAGGGTACTTAATAAACAGATATTAAATTTGTTTCCACCCAACAAAAGAAAATGGGAAATTTATGTTTCTACTCATTGGACTCTCTGTAATGGTACAGATTCCATCCTATCGAATACTATTTTTGTTGATGACGTTGCTCCATCTTATGTAGAGCCAGATAGTGTTTCAGTGGAACGCATTTCACAAAAAGTTATTGCTGGATGGACATCACCAATAGAAACAGATATCATGGGATATAGTCTATTCCAAGTTGATGGCTCCGGCAATAATAAATTGATTGATGAGCAAAATGTGTTAAGATATACATTTGACGAAACTACATTTGATTCCAAGACAGGAGGAAATCGATTGGCTATTGCTTCTTATGACAGTTGCAGAAACGGAGCGGTTATATCTAAATTTCATTCTCCGATTTTATTATCTTATCGTTTGGATAATAATTACTTATGCAATAAAAAAATACGTTTTGAATGGACAAACTACGTAGGTTGGGTTACGGAAACCCATCTACTCATTATTGAAGATGCCGATAAAAATACGGTGATTGGAACGTTGAATATTGGTGGATCTATAAATTCATACGATTGGATTCTCCCCTATTTAGGTTTCAATTTACGTGTTTACATTAGGGCTTTTAAATCGGGCAATCCAAAAATAAGTTCTACTTCTAATTTAGTAAGTGCAGTAGTCGGAAACATCCCTCTACCTAGTACACCGACAACACTCGACTGGATAAGCGTGCAGTCTGAGCCAGAAATTGCCATTAAAGCGCGTAAAAATGTCGGTGATAGTTCGGTTTTATTTTATAAAGATTTCGGTTCTAACACGTGGAACATAGCACTAAAAATTAACCGAAATACGGAGTACATTGACTATAATCATTCTCTTTCTAACGCATCCAATCGATTGACTGATTTTAAGTTAGTACGATTTAACCTTTGTAATATTGCGTCAGATAGCACTGTTATTTACAGAAACATTTTATTAAAAAAATCTGGACAAAAGGAGATAGAATTCACACCTCATCAAGGTTGGAAATCGGAAGGAATATCGCATGAGTATCGCGTAGAAGAATTTTACAATGGTAGCTGGCAATTGATAAATACAATCCCTGAATTTAATTATCCGTCCTATAAGTTAGGAATCATTGGCTATGGTATTCGAAAATATCGCATAAAAGCAATTACTTTTTCACCCGTAAATAATAATTGGTCCTACTCAAATATCGTTCAACTAGACTTAGGCTTTGATTCATCACAAGTGGACACATTTTTAATTCCCAATGCATTTACACCAGGGGGATTAAATCCGGTTTTCAAAGTAACTAATCCTGCTGTTTTACCAGGAGAAGCTCAAATGGTTATTTACAATCGATGGGGCGAAATTTTCTTTAAAGGTGACGCCTTAGTCGGCTGGGATGGTACCGACGGAAAAGGTGAAATTGTTCCAGATGGTATTTATGTTTACGTTATCGAAGCATGTTATCGAAGGAAATTAAAAACCATTCCTGGTACAATTATGGTTATCAAGTAGAATTAATGGACGGTAATGTATTATATATGAGTACATTAGTGTATTTATTCTTTATTCAAGTAATTAAAATACTCCATTAAAAATAGCCTATTTAGTTGCTTTACAAGGTTACTGAATAATGAATTTGTCAGTGGTAAAAATGGTGGGTTTTTCCTAGTGTCTCATAGAAGAATTGTCGCCAAAATGAACGTAATTTTGTAAGGTAATTTATATGGTACTGTAAAAATTCATTTGATTCATACTCATCATTAGATTTATTGAGGCCAATGGATACAAAGGATTTTACAAAGACTCATCCGTTAATTTACATACAACAGAAAAACAGAAATAATTATAAAGAAAACAAGTTAAAAATATACTGGCTTTAACAAATCTCTATAACTCATAATTAAAAAAACACTAAAGAAAACAAAGAGTAACATGTCAAATACGATATCTTTTTTTGGAAAATGCAAGTTTTTAAAAGGTGAAGATCGCAAGAAGATTCGTACCCTTTTGGATTATATTAGTACTTCACATCGATTTGAAATAGATCAATTGTCTTACATATACGTTTCTGATGAAGAATTACTTGAGATGAATCAACGAGTTTTAGATCATGACACGTATACAGATATTATTACTTTCGATTTATCGGATATGGAAGGTAGAATTGATGGTGAAATTTACATTAGTAAGGATCGGGTTTTGGAGAATGCCAACACGTTCAATACTACTTTTGAATTAGAAAATGTGCGCGTACTCTCTCACGGTTTACTTCATTTAATTGGCTATAAAGACAAGGCTGATTCTGAAATAAAAGAAATGCGCAGAAAAGAGGAAGAAGCTATACAGTATTATATAAATCTATAATAATAAATCTAATTATAAAACATAAAAGCATAGTTTCACGTGAAACCTTTAAAAATTTAGCAATCAGTAATAACAAAACAAACTAATTTCTAAAGTTTAAAACTATAAGATTTCGCTCAATCCATACATTCCAAATAAACATATACTCAAATAAAAATATTAAAAAAATAAATTTACCTGTAAAACAACCATTTCTATAATCATAATCAAACATAGAATACCCGAACTCAAATTAATAAATAAATAAAAATACAATACGTTTCACGTGAAACTTAAATAATATGAATCAGTACGATGTAATAATAGTAGGTGCAGGCCACGCCGGTTGT
>CAYPYX010000003.1:0-29728 GCA_964415065.1 uncultured Rhizobium sp. | reverse complement strand
AAATAATATGAATCAGTACGATGTAATAATAGTAGGTGCAGGCCACGCCGGTTGTGAAGCAGCACATGCAGCAGCTACCATGGGAAGCAAAGTAATGCTAATAACCATGAATATGGAAACCATCGCAAAGATGAGTTGCAACCCAGCAATGGGTGGAGTAGCAAAAGGACAAATTATAAGAGAAATAGATGCTTTGGGGGGAATGTCGGGAATTATTACAGACAAAACCATGATTCAATTTCGAATGCTCAATAGAAGTAAAGGACTTGCCATGTGGAGTCCCAGAGCACAGAGCGATCGCTGGAGATTCTCAGAGGAATGGAGATTAGTGCTAGAAAACAACCATAACGTTGACTTTTTTCAAGATTCCGTAACAAATATTATCACAGACAAAAATAAAGTTATAGGTGTAGAGTGCGGAATGGGAAATAAATTCTATAGCAAATCTGTAGTAATAACAGCTGGTACATTTCTAAATGGAATCATACATATAGGAAGAAAACAATTCGGAGGGGGAAGAATGGCTGAAAAAAGCTCCACTGGAATAACAGCACAACTAGAATCATTAGGATTCACCTCTGGAAGAATGAAAACAGGAACTCCCCCACGAATAGATGGAAGATCCTTAGACTATTCACTCATGGAAGAACAAAGAGGTGATGACCATCCATCCAAATTTTCTTATTTACCCACGACTACTCCACTCATAAATCAGAAAAGCTGCTACATAACGTATACCAATCAAAACGTACATGAAATACTAAGAGAAGGATTCGAAGATAGTCCCATGTACAATGGAAGCATCAGCGGATTAGGACCGAGATATTGTCCCTCGATAGAAGATAAAATAAATCGATTTGCCGAAAGAGATAGACACCAAATATTCGTAGAACCCGAAGGAAGGAATACAATTGAAATATATGTAAACGGATTCAGTACATCGCTTCCAGATGAAATACAGGTAAAAGCATTAAAAATGATACCAGGATTTCAAAATGCCAAAATTTTTCGACCTGGATATGCTATCGAATATGACTACTTTCAACCCACCCAATTATACCCTTCATTAGAAACCAAAATCATTGAAAATCTATACTTTGCAGGACAAATAAATGGTACCACCGGATACGAAGAAGCAGCTGCTCAAGGCCTTATAGCGGGCATAAATGCTCACCTCAAGATAAATGGTCAAGAAGAATTGATTCTCAGAAGAGATCAAGCCTACATTGGAGTTCTAATTGACGACCTAGTTAACAAGGGAACCGAAGAACCTTATCGAATGTTCACTTCAAGAGCAGAATATAGAATCAGTTTAAGACAAGACAACGCAGACGAACGTTTAACTGAAATTGGATACAAAATAGGTCTAGCCAAACAAGACCGTTATGATCTATTACAAAAAACTAAAATAAAAAGTGACGAAATAATTAAGTTACTTGAAACAACATCAGTAACACCTGATGATGTAAATAATAATATAGAGCTTCCTTCACCAATAAAAGAAAAAATGAAAGCTGCTAAATTATTACTAAGACCTGAAGTTGAATTAATCCATCTTGAACCATTCATATTTAATCAAGAAACCATATATACAACAGAAGAAAAACTTCGAGCCGAAATAAAGATAAAATATGAAACTTATATTCAACGCGAAAAAGAACAAGCAGATAAGCTACAACGTTTAGAGTATATCAAAATACCTAAAGATTTTAATTATCACAAAATAACAGCTTTAAGTATGGAATCGCGGGAGAAACTAACACGGATTAAACCATTAACTATTGCACAAGCAAAACAAATCAGCGGTGTATCTCCATCAGATATAAGTGTGCTATTAATACATTTCGGACGATAATATGAAAACACAAAGCTCCATTCTTGAAAAAATTCTAATTTCAACAACTGTTTTCTACTTTATATCTTGCGCTAACCCCGTTAGTCCCACAGGAGGAGTAAAAGATACCAATCCTCCTAAAATAGAAAGCTTTAAAATAACAGAACTCGAAAATAAAAAACACTTACTTATACAATTCGATGAAAATATAGTGTTTCAAAACACCATTGAATTATCTCCATATAAAACAAAAGCAAAGCCATCTGTTATTGTATCCAGAAACAAGATACTCATACAACTCGATTCCAATACAAACTCAATAAATTTCAATGATGCAATAAAGGACTTAAACGAAGGAAACAAAGCAACACTATCCAATTTAATCGTAGGATCCGATTCCAGTATCAAATACTATAAAGTACAAAGTATCCCAAAAAATAAAGAAAAGATATTGGCTTACGGAATTAATAACCAATACATATATCCATACAATACAACCGTAAATGGTTATGCATTTGGTGAAGGACTTCCAAACCAAACAAAATTAAAAACCATCATATATTTAGATCAAAACAAAAACCAACAATACGATAGTACAGAATGGGCTTACATAGATACAATACAAACAGTTTTAAAACCTTTTATCAGTAAAGAGGATACGACAAACCAAAACAATAATTTAACAAACGATACCTACAGCGATAAAAAAAACCTTCAAACCATAGATACCTTAGAAGCTATCTTATATCCCCCAAAGCAAAATGAAATTAAATACTATATAGATTCTAATGAAAAGCAAAGTTTAATCATAGTAAATAATTCTATAGCTAAAAATAAAATAAAAAGTAAATATAAACCAACAGAAGAACATGGAGACACGTTGCTTTACTCAACGTTACTAGCCTTTTCGGAAATACAGAACGAAAAGTTACTTTATAAAAAAACAAGGGTAATTATCAATAAATCGAGTAAAATAGTGTACCACCAATATATATATGAGAAAGATACAATCTACTTCCAAGAAAAATATTTAAGTAATTTCAATATCAAAAAAGTAAAGCAACCAAGCAATACATCCTATATCGATAATAAAGATAGCAATTTTACCGACTCCCTACCGGTTTTAGATATGGTCAACCCATTTACCAATCCACACGGAACAAATTATACAGACATTCCTAAAATTCAAGATGAAATAGACCAAATTCAAAGCAATATCGGAATACAATTCATTTCTTTCTCTCAAATGCAAAAACAACTACGCAAAGAAATAAAAGCCGACAAGTCCAATACCGATAAGATTTTAAAACCAAAAGAACTAAAAAAATTAGGTAAACTGATCATTCAGAATGACTCTAATTTTAATTGCGGGTTAAGCATATATAAAGAAGGTAAAGAAATTATTACCTCCAACTGTTCAACGGGAAACAAAACCATTGTTTTACCCGTTGGAAATTATCAGTATTTCACGTGGAAGGACGACAACAACGATCAAATATGCCAACAACCGGAAGAAATACTCGAATACTTCTTTGAAACTGAAGTTTTAGAAAAGATAGAAAACACAATCATTGTGAAAAAGACGAAAACCCAGGAGAAAAACGTCAAAATTCCAGCAATTATCCAAAGTGAATAATGGGATAAAAACACCTAATAAAATAGGCTGTTGAAATACATTAAACTACGCAGGAAATACACAAAAGCCCATGTGAAAAGAACTAGAGAAAATGAGACGAAATATATCCTAATTTATAAAACAAAAAAAAGTTGAAAACATTGATTTACAATCATTTAAAAATATTTTTTATCTGTTTCACGTGAAAATAAAAACAATTATCCCCATATCCACACACAATTAATTTATATATAAAACATAAATTTAAAATCTATTTATTTATTACTTTGGGGATGTGCAAATCAATTTTTAGAAAAAATATTTTGGAATCGGATGAATGGATTTAGATTTGTGATATGATTGAACGGATAGAACCCTTAGTGAAGGAAATAGAAAGTTTGCTAATCTCTAACAGCGAAGAGCTTGAAAACTTTCGATTAAAGTATTTGAGCAAAAAAGGAATTATTTCTCAGTTATTCGAAGAGTTCAAAAATTTACCTGGCGATCAGAAAAGAGACATTGGAAAACCGCTCAATGTGCTTAAAAGTACAGCTGAGGGAATTTTCAATTCCAAAAAGGAAGAATTGGAAAGCAATTCAACAGAGGGATTACATGGAATTGATACTACTCTACCCGTTTATTTAAACCAACCTGGAAGTTTTCATCCATTGAAAATTGTTGAAAATCGTTTAATAGAAATTTTTTATTCGTTGGGGTTTGATTTATCTGATGGACCAGAAATTGAAGATGATTGGCACAATTTTGGAGCACTTAATTTTTCGGAAGATCATCCAGCACGAGATATGCAGGATACGTTTTTTATAGGAGAACATGTTTTAAGAACTCATACTAGTTCTGTGCAGATTCGTGAAATGCAAAAAAATTCTCCGCCGTTCCGGCTTATTATGCCCGGTAGAGTTTATCGAAATGAGGCGGTAAGCTCTCGCAGTAACTGCTTTTTTCACCAAATTGAAGGATTGTACGTAGATGAGGGAGTAACGTTTGCTGACTTAAAACAGACTCTATACTACTTTGTTCAGCAATTTTTTGGACAAGGCACAGAAGTACGATTCCGATCTAGTTATTTTCCTTTTACAGAACCGAGTGCAGAAATGGATATTTGGGTAGGCACAGAAACAGAAGAAAATAAACGATTAACCAAAGGTACCGGATGGCTCGAAGTTTTAGGTTGCGGAATGGTACACCCTAACGTTTTAGAATCATGTAATATAGATTCTAAAAAATTTTCCGGCTACGCCTTTGGTATAGGGATGGATCGAATAACCATGCTCAAATATGGAATCAACGACATTCGAGATTTCTTCCACAATGATTTAAGACTATTGAGTCAATTTCAAGGAGAGTAATTATTTTTAAAAGATTAGTAAAACTTTCTCTTTAGCAATCCGGACACCATTAATTAAATACCACTAAATACATGATTTATTTCGCCAGTGATTTTCATCTCGGAATGCCTGAAGGCGAAATTTCCTTCCAAAGAGAACGAAAGGTATGTGCTTGGTTGGATAAAATTTCAGAAGATGCATCCGATGTTTTTCTTTTGGGGGACACTTTTGATTTCTGGTTTGAATATAAAAAAGTAGTTCCCAGAGGATACGTAAGATTCTTGGGCAAGTTAGCCCAAATGTCGGACTCTGGAATACGAATACACATTTGTGTAGGTAATCATGATTTATGGATACAAGATTATTTAGTGAAGGAATGTGGAGTTCGAATATTTAGAGAACCTGAAATAGTTCAATTTGGAGAAACCCGTTTTTATATTCATCATGGAGATGGATTAGGTCCTGGAGATGAGAAGTATAAATTCCTAAAAAAAATTTTCACCAATACTCTGGCCAACTATATATTCGGCCAACTACATCCTGATCTCGCATTTAGAATAGCGAGTGGATTTTCTAAAAAGAGCCGACTCAATCAACCCAAAAGTGAAGAACAATTTTTAGGGAATGATCGTGAGTTTTTAGTGCTGCACTGTGAACAGGTTTTATCCGATTATAAAAAAAATAAAATTACGGAAGAAAGCGTACCCGACTATTTTATTTTTGGTCATCGTCATCTGAAATTGGATATATTACTAAGCAATGGTCATAGTCGTTATATTAATTTAGGCGAATGGTTTCACGGAAGTGCTTATGTACGATTTGACGGAGAAAAATTGGAATTTTTGGATTTTATTGGATAATTAATCAGGTAGATACGGTGTTTTAATCTGCCGACAGTATCCTTAAAGCACAAATATTTAGATTATTTTTACAACTACAAAACCTAGAAATAAAAAAGGCTTCCCCCGAAGAAGAAGCCCATAATATAGAACAATCGTGATTTGTTCAGTTTAAAGAACAGTCATTTTAACATCGGTAAATTTACCGTTGGTAATGTTGAAGTTACCCATTCCAGTTGAAGCTTTATCCGTTTGAGTGATGGTAAAGATACCAGAACATAAACCGGTAGTTTTATCTACTTTGGTTAAGGTTACGCTGTAAGTAATGTCGTAATTCATCAACAAAGTTAATAGAGTCATAACATCCGCTTTTGGAGCATATAAAGCATAATCATCGGCAGTGAAGTCTGCTTTTCCGCTGTAAGTACCTGTAACAGCCGGAGTTAAAACAAAATTAAATCCAACAACCGACGAATCTTTAAAATTAGTCGCTGAAAGAGTAAGCATTCCATCTTCAATTACTGCATCGCAACCGTAAAGAGTATCTTCAC
Organism: uncultured Rhizobium sp.; assembly: GCA_964415065.1. Lineage (GTDB taxonomy): Bacteria > Bacteroidota > Bacteroidia > NS11-12g > UBA955 > VMCP01. The sequence continues at coordinate 23,543 of CAYPYX010000003.1, read as the reverse complement.
CGTTGATAAGCATTTCACCATTTTTATTGGAAGCCCAACTTTTACCATTTACGCTCATTTCAACAATACCTGTGGTAGGTTTTGGGGTAGGAGTAGGTTCTTTTTCACAAGATTGAACAAACATAGCACCCGCGAACAACATCGCAACTGCCACTAAATTAAATTTTTTCATAGTCGAATGATTTTATAGATGTTTCTAAAAGGCGAATATACTAAAAATAAAGGAATGTATCTTTGCACTTCATATGCTTGAAAAACTGGAAGCGGTTTACGCACATTTTAAGGAATTGGAATTATTGCTAAGTAGTCCTGAGATTTCGGGGGATATCAAACGATTTACCAAATTAAACAAGGAATACCGCGATTTGGAGGAGGTGGTAGCCGCGTATTTTGAATATAAGAAAACGGTAGAAGGAATAACGGAAGCTAAAGATATCCTAAAAAACGAAAAAGATAAGGAATTAAAGGATATGGCAAAGGAGGAGCTCGATCAATTAGAGGCCAAAGTGGCACCGATGGAAGAGCAAATCCGCTTATTGTTATTACCAAAAGATCCAGAGGACGCTAAAACATGTATAGTAGAAATCCGTGCAGGAACCGGAGGAGATGAAGCATCTATTTTCGTAGGAGATTTATATCGAATGTACAGTAAATATTGCGATCGTAAAGGATGGAAAACGGAGATAGTTGAAGAGATGGATGGCAGTACAGGTGGGTATTCAAAAATCAGTTTTTCGGTGAATGAACCCGGAACCTATGGAATTTTAAAGTATGAAAGTGGAGTGCACCGCGTACAACGAGTTCCACAAACAGAAAGTCAAGGAAGAATTCACACATCGGCAGCTACGGTAGCTGTTATGCCGGAAGCAGATGAGGTGGATGTAAATTTCCGTGAAGCAGATGTAAAAATGGAAACTTCGCGAAGTGGAGGAGCTGGAGGACAGAACGTAAACAAAGTGGAAACCAAAGTAATGTTAACACACTTACCTACTGGGATGGTAGTCATTTGTCAAACAGAGCGAACACAGTTAAAGAACCGAGAAAAGGCGATGAAAATGCTTCGTACCAAGTTGTATGAAATCGAATTAGAAAAACACAACGCTGCAATAGCTGCAAAAAGAAAAACGTTGGTTTCCACGGGTGATCGAAGTGCAAAAATTCGAACCTATAATTATCCTCAAAGTCGCGTAACAGATCATCGAATTAATTTAACGTTATACGATTTACCCAATATCATCAACGGAGATTTAGATGAAATCATCAATGCATTGATGGTTGCCGAGAATGCGGAGCGTTTAAGGGCAGAGGGAGCATAAGAGAATTGCGAAATTGCTGAACGGCACAGTGCGTAAGAGGCATAAAATAGTAGCGAAATTCTCAGAAATATTAAGAACTAGGATCGTATTACATTGAGGCTCACTACACAGAAGGATTAATATCCGTGGAACCAATAGATCTTTGAGAAAATAAAGAGCGATTGGGGTTGAAGGCAATTACAATTAACCGCGGATCAAATGTTATTGGTTTTCCATCGATTAATTATGCTTATTCGTGGAAGTACTAAAAAATTTTGGCATCAAAGTTGCAACTTGTTAGCAGAAAGGAGACCAACGTCATGGAAAATAATCCCAAACCACAACAAGTCCAACATCCCCCAAAACAAAACAAACCCATACCTCATAGACGAAGTGGCGAAGGATATGCCATGAAAGAGGCAAGCGGGTCATAAATTTGTTTATCTTTGTAGCGATGGCTCTAAAGCATTCGCAGATACAAACGTTACAGCAAAAGTTGTCGCCTCAGCAGATTCAATTTATTAAACTGCTGCAGATGAATACGCTGGATTTTGAAGAACGTATGTCGGAAGAGTTGTTAGATAATCCGGCATTGGAAAAAGCAGAAACCGACATGGAATTTGCTGAAAGTGCTAATGATGGTAAAGAATCCGACGATTGGGGGGATGATTTTAATGATTCTCAGAATTACGATGTCGATGAAATTTTACGTCAAAGTGGGGGAGATGATGAATTTGGGTCTTTCAGAATGGGAGAAGATTACACAGGCGAAGACAGAAATGAATTGCCTATTCGGAGTGAGTCATCATTTCAGGAGTATTTAATGGAGCAAGCTCAGGCTTCAATTTTTGACGAGAAAGATTTACTATTAGCCATTCATTTAATTAATTCTATTGAAGAGGATGGTTATTTACGCCGTGAATTGAGAAGCATTGTTAATGATTTGGCGTTTAACGAAAACATCATGACCACGGAAGATGAGCTTGAAAAAGTGCTCATCAAAATTCAGAATTTTGATCCTCCGGGAATAGGTGCGCGTGATTTACAAGAGTGTTTGTTGCTTCAACTATACAAAAAAGATTACGGAGATAACGATGCATTGACCTTAGCTGAGCGAATTATTTCCGAACAAATGGAGGCTTTTTCGCGAAAACACTACGATAAAATTATGAAATCGTTGAAGGTCAACGACGAACAGTTAAAGGCAGCCATTAACGAAATCATTAAATTAAATCCAAAACCTGGTGAATCAGGTGCAGTAAATGCCAAAACTCAATATATTATACCTGATTTTACGGTAAGGGAAGAAGGAGGCCAATTGTTTGTGAGTTTGAATTCAAGGAATGCACCGGAATTGCGATTAAGCTCAGCATATACCGAAACTTTAAAAACGTACGAAGCGGCTCACAATAAAGAGCAGCAATTAAAGGATGCGGTTCAATATATTAAGCAAAAAATTGAGGGGGCTAGATGGTTTATCGATTCAGTAAAGCAACGCCAACATACATTACTAAGTACGATGGAAGCCATTGTAAAAAGACAACGTGAATTCTTTTTGGAAGGGGATGAGTCGTACTTAAAACCCATGATACTCAAGGATATTGCGGAGGTTGTGTCGTTGGATGTGAGTACCATTTCCCGTGTAGCAAACTCAAAATATGTGGAAACGGAGTTTGGAATTTTTCCGTTGAAGTTTTTCTTTTCGGAAGGAATTGACAACGGAGAAGGAGAGGAGATTTCTACCAAAGAGATTAAAAAAATATTGGCAGAAGCAGTTGCGGCAGAGAGTAAATCCAAGCCTTTAACCGATGAGCATTTGTGCGAATTATTGGTGAAAAAAGGTTACCCTATTGCACGCAGAACCGTGGCGAAGTATAGAGAACAATTAAATATTCCTGTAGCACGATTGAGGAAAGAGCTTTGATGGGTTTGGAGATCTTGGGAGACAGTAAAATTCCTATCGGGTAACAACACAAAGAGTTAAAAGTAAAAAACGAAAATGAGACAAGAACGATTTGCCAGACAAATACAAAAGGACTTAGGAGAAATTTTAAGTAATCACCGAAGCGAGTGGTTAACAGGTGCTTTCGTAACTATATCTAAGGTAGTAGTTAGCCCAGACTTAGGTTATTTAAAGGTCTATTTGTCGCTTTTTAACAATAAGAATCGTCAAGATATATTAGATCATTTAAACGGGCCAGTGAACAAAGAGGTACGACATGAATTGGCTATAAAAATTCGAAATAACGTACGAAAAATCCCCGAAATCCGTTTTTACGAAGACGATACATTAGATTACGTTGAGAAGATGGATGAATTGTTCCGCAAGATCAACGAGTAAAGGAGAAGTATTAATTAAATCAAAAACGAAGATCAAAGATCATAACAGATCGCAACCATGAAATTGGTTTGGCTCATTGCTAGGAAGTATTTTTTTTCGAGAAAAAATCCCTCGGCGGTCAATATCATTACTGGAATTTCTTTGGCTGGTTATGCAGTAGGAGCCATGGCTTTGCTCATATTGTTGAGTGCCTTAAATGGCTTTGAAGATTCCATTTTTGGGGGATATAAGAACAGTTCACCCCACTTAAAAATGCTCCCAAACACGGGTAAGGTTTTTTATGTACGCAGGTCGATGATTGATAGTATTCAACGGGTTCCAGGCGTAAGAGGCGTAAGTGTAATATTGCAGGACAAAGCCATTATCAAATATGGTGATCAACAAACGGTAGCTCGAGTACGCGGTGTAGATTCCTCATTTTTCCGAGTTTTTCGAGTGGATTCGATGGTTAAAGCGGGTATTCCCAAGTTGGTATCGGTTTCTGGGGATATTCAATATGCGTGGTTATCGGAAGGTTTGGTTTACCGATTGGGATTAAATGGTAATGACAATTATATTGAGTTATTATCGCCGGATAGGACCTCTGGTTCGGTGGCACAAACCCAACTAAACCAAGAAGTATTGGGAGTAACCGCAATGGTTCAGTTAGCTGATGATGATGCACAAAATACGGTGATTGTTCCATTACAAACAGCACAAACGTTGTTTGCTCGAGAGGATGACCAAGTGATAGAAGAAGGTTCGGTTGGTATGGGATACGCCAGTGAATTAGCTATACGAGTGGAAGGGGGATTTGGCGCCGAGTCGGCGATTAAACAACGACTTTTAGAGACGTATTTTGGGGATTTTGATGTTCGTAATTTACAGGAACAACACCCCACGTTGCACAAAATGTTTAATACAGAGAAATGGTTTTCCTTTGCGTTATTGGCTTTTATTTTGGCGTTAATTAGCTTCAATTTGTATGGTTCATTGCGTATGATGGCTATCGACAAACAGTCGGATTTGCAGATTTTATTAGCAATGGGTATGCGATTAAAGTTGTTGCGCCGAGTTTTTATAATTGAGGGATTGCTGGTTAGTGTAATTGGATCGGTTCTGGGGATGTTAATAGCGATAATTTTAATTTGGGTGCAACAGCATTATGGCTTAGTTAAAACGCAATCAACTTTTGAATTGGTTTATCCGGTAAGTTTGCGATGGCTGGATATAGTTTTGGTATTGAGTTTAAATGCTATGTTGGGTTTTATAGTTTCTTTAGGTGTTAGAGGTTTAGTGAAAATGGGACGATGAAACTGAATTGCGAACATAAAATAGGAATAGGAACAATACAATTTGGATTGGATTATGGTATTTCTAACGAAGACGGAAAACCGACACTAGAAGAAGTTCAGCAGATTTTAGAAATTGCTTCACAAGAGGGATTGGATGTTTTGGATACTGCAAGTGGATACGGCGAATCAGAGCAAATTCTTGGGAAATACCTGAAATCAATTCCCCCGAAATCCTTTAAAATAATTACCAAATTCAAGTATTGCAGAACAGAAGTGGAGTTGCTGGAGCAATTTTCGAAGTCGTTGGATCGATTGAATGTTGGTCAAGTTTATGGGTTGATGGCTCATCGTCCGTTGGAGTTGGTGGAATTTCCGGAATTATGGAAAGGGCTTCAAGGGTTAAAATCATCGGGTTTAGTCGAAAAAGTGGGGTATTCCTTAAACACATTGCAAGAGTTTGAACAATTGCAAGAGTTGCATGAAAAAACGGGTTATCCCGATATCGTTCAAGTACCGTTCAACTATTTTGATGGCCGATTTGTGGAGATTATGAAAAAGCTAAAATCAAAGGGGTGCGAAATACATTCGAGATCAGCTTTTTTACAAGGTTTGTTTTTTATGTCGACGGATAAATTATCGACGCATTTTGATGTAGTTAAATCGGAGATAAAACGATTACAAGATGAATTTGGATCAGAATTATCGGGAGTATTATTGAGCTATGTTTTAGAGAAAGAGTATATAGACCGAGTGATTATTGGAGTACAGAATGCAGAACAATTGACCCAAAACATAGCTGCTGTAAAAAGGTCTTTAACCAATAAAATTGAATTACTTGATTGTAAACAGACGTTTTCAGAAGAAATAGTGGTGCCAAGTAATTGGAAAAAATAGCGGATAAAAAGGTATTATTTTGTAACAAATTGTAGCCTATAATGCTCAAAGAGGAAATATCGTTTAATTTTGAACGAATACTTCCATGCTATCTAATAAAACTCTCTTAATTACTGGCGGAACAGGATCTTTAGGAAAAGCACTTACAAAGCATATCTTAACCCACTTTCCGGAAATAAAAAAATTGGTGATTTATTCTCGCGATGAGCAAAAACAATTTCAAATGGCTCAAGAATTTCCCGATTCAAAATACCCTCAAATTCGATTTCTGATAGGTGATGTTCGTGATAAGGATCGTTTAAGGCGGGCAATAAAAGACGTAGATTACGTTATACACGCTGCTGCCATGAAACACGTACCCATTGCTGAATACAATCCAGATGAATGTGTTAAAACGAACATCGATGGTGCTCGAAATGTAATCGAAGCGTGTTTGGAAACTAATGTAGAGCGCGTTGTAGCATTATCAACGGATAAAGCATGTGCACCCATCAATTTATATGGTGCGACAAAGTTAGCATCTGACAAGTTATTTGTAGCTGCAAATAACATTAAAGGTTGGAATCCCATTCGATTTAGTGTTGTAAGATATGGAAATGTAATGGGTTCTAATGGTTCGGTGATTCCGTTTTTCTTAAATAAACGTAAAGAAGGTGTTTTACCCATTACGGATCCCAATATGACTCGATTCAACATTTCTTTGCAAGGGGGTGTAGATATGGTTATGCATGCTTTGTTTCATGCATGGGGTGGCGAGATTTTTATCCCAAAAATTCCTTCTTACAAAATAACAGATGTGGCTATGGCTATTGGCCCAGAGTGCAAACATGAAGTTATTGGGATTCGCCCTGGAGAAAAAGTTCACGAGGAGATGATAACTCCTTCCGATAGTTTTTACACATATGACTTAGGAAAATACTACACTATTTTACCTAGTTCACATCATTGGAGTTTGGAAGAATTTATACAAGAATTCAATGCAGTAAAGGTACCTGTTGGGTTTTATTATAATTCAGGGGAAAATACTGAATGGGAAAGTGTTGAAGGACTGCGAAAGTTAATCAAAGAGCATGTAGATCCTGAATTTACAGAGAAATAAAAACTTGAAAACCAGATATAATTTGCTGAATGAATCTGTTTATTCAAGAAGATTCAAAATATTAATGGTAGTTTATGGCGCAATATAAAGTGCTTGGTTCTGAACAGGAATTTTCCATCAGTAATTTCCGATTGGTTCCCATTCGGATGCAAGATCGTTTGGATATTATGAAATGGAGAAACGAGCAAATTTATCATTTGCGACAAAACAAGTTGCTTACGGAAACAGATCAAAACTGGTACTTTGAACAGGTTGTGGCAAAGCTTTTTGATGAAGATCAACCCAATCAAATATTGTTTTCATTATTAGAGGAGGATAAGTGTATTGGGTATGGAGGTTTAGTACATATTAATTGGGTGGATAGAAATGCGGAAATTTCATTTATTATGAACACTGAGTTGGAAAGCGATAGATTTGAGGAAATTTGGGTGGAGTATCTGAAGTTATTGGATTTTGTTGCATTTGATACATTAGGGCTTCACAAGATCTATACCTATGCATTTGATTTAAGACCTCACATTTATCCGATTTTCGAATCGTCTGGATATGTAAAAGACGCTGTATTGAAAGAACATTGTTTATTTAATGGGAAATTTTTGGATGTTGTAATCCATGCAAAGTTTAAATAGAAACCATGTTTTTGCACAAATCATATCAATTGGAATCTATAAAATTCATCAATTATATTGATTTGAATGACGATGAGCTACAATTGATATTAACTTGGCGTAATCATCCAGATGTGAGAAAATGGATGTACAATACTGACGAAATTACATTAACAGAGCATATTGAATTCTGTAAGAAATTAAAATTGACTAATAACAAGGGTTATTGGCTAGTTCAAATGGGAAATGAATCGATAGGAACAGTTAACATTAACCCTTTTTATCCCGAAAAAAACGAAGGGGAATGGGGTTTTTTTTTAAATCCAAAGCATTTTAAATCTGATGCAGTGTTAATGTTGTTTTATTATTCTATAGAGTTGTTTTTCAGTGAGTTAAAACTCGATCAATTACGTGGATATGTACTAAAAACAAATATTAGCTCCCTTATATTGAATGATTTTTTTGGAATGGTTGAACACGTTGAGGATAGCCAGAACAAAAATGAATATTCCTCAAGAAAACTAACTAGAGCTGAGTGGAAATTATTAAATCGTAATTCCGATAATTTGAAAACCCAATTCGCAAAATTTGTAAAAAATTACCGATTGAAACAATGAAAATCAAACACATAACGATCTCAAAGGACTCTCCAACATTTATAATTGCTGAGCTTTCAGCCAATCACAATGGTAGTTTGAAAAATGCATTAGATACTATCAAAGCAGCTAAAAGAGCTGGTGCTGATGCAATTAAATTGCAAACATACACTGCTGATACAATAACTATTGATTCTTCAACAGACGATTTTAAACTGCAGCATGGAACAATATGGGATGGAAAGTATCTTCATGCATTATATCAAGAAGCGTTTACTCCTTGGGAATGGCATGAACAATTGTTTAAAGCGGCTGAAGAAGAGGGATTAATTTGCTTTTCATCTCCGTTTGATCCAACTGCAGTTGATTTTTTAGAAACGCTCAACTGTCCAGCATATAAAATTGCTTCTTTTGAAATAACGGATATCCCGTTGATTGAATACGTAGCCTCAAAAGGGAAACCCATCATCATTTCTACGGGAATTGCCGAACTTGCAGATATAGAATTAGCAGTTGAAGCCTGCAAGCGCATGAACAATCACCAAATTGCTTTACTAAAATGTACGTCTAGTTATCCAGCGCCTATAGAAGAAGCCAATATGTCCATGATTCCTGATTTAGCTGGAAGATTCGGTGTGATTTCAGGTCTGTCGGATCACACTATGGGTTCTACGGTGCCCGTAGTTGCAACTGCTTTTGGGGGAAAAATTATTGAGAAACACTTCATCATTGATCGTTCTATTGGTGGACCTGATGCATCATTTTCAATGAATGAGGAAGAATTTACCGAAATGGTAAAAGCCGTTCGAGAAGCTGAAAAGGCAGTCGGAATTGTGGATTATAATCTCACTGAAAAACAAGCTAAGGGAAGAGATTTTTCGCGCTCGTTATATGTGGTAAAAGATATTAAAAAAGGGGAGCAATTTACTCAAAGTAACGTGCGCAGTATACGACCTGGTTATGGCTTACATCCACAGTATTTACCTCAAGTTTTAGGAAGTATATCAAACCGAGATTTGACAAAAGGAGAAAGAATGTCGCTCGATTTTATCGAAACTACTTAATAATTAATCCATAATGATGAATACGTTTGTTGGGATTGAATTCACATTAATGAAATGTGCTTGCGGCCTAGGGTTTTCCGTATTGAAATATCCTAATATTTTTTGTATCCATTGACTAAAGTTTTTCAAAATAAATAAAGAATATGATTCCATACGGAAGACAAAATATCACAGATGAAGATATTCAAGCTGTTGTTGAAGCTTTAAAATCAGATTATTTAACGCAAGGTCCAAAAATCAAGGATTTTGAAGACGCCTTTGCAACATATATTGGATGTAAATATGCAGTTGCGGTGGCTAATGGTACGGCTGCTCTTCACTTAAATGCATTAGCATTAGGAGTTAAACCAGGAGATAGGGTTATTACAACTCCCATAACGTTTGCTGCTTCTGCTAATTGTGTGAGATATTGTGGTGGTGAAGTAGTTTTTGCCGACATTGATCCTGAGACTTATCTCCTAGATATTAAAGAAGTCAGAAAGTTACTTGAAGCATCTCCAAAAGGAACGTATCAAGGTATAATTCCTGTAGATTTTGCAGGTCGTGCAGTTGATTTAGAGGCCTTTCGAACTCTAGCAAACGAGTTTGACTGTTGGATTATTGAAGACTCTTGTCATTCACCCGGTGGATACTTTTTTGATGGTAACGGAAACAAACAGAATTGTGGTAATGGAAACTTTGCTGACCTAGCCATTTTTTCTTTTCACCCTGTAAAACATATTGCATCAGGAGAGGGGGGAATGATAACAACAAACAATGAGGAATTGTATCAAAAATTACTAATGTTAAGGACTCATGGTATTGTAAAATCCAACGAATTGTTTTCTAATAGTATTTCTTTTTCAGGTGGTGTAGATAATTATCCTTTATGGTACATGGAAATGCAAGAGTTGGGTTATAATTACCGCATCACGGATTTTCAGGCAGCTCTGGGTTTAAGTCAATTAGAGAGAGCTAATCAAGGACTTCAAAGAAGACGTGAAATTGCTAAAATGTATCACGAATCATTTCAAGGATTGTCTTTTATTAAAGGACAATCGGGAGTTGTTGAAGGGCATGCTTATCATTTATATGTTCTAGAGGTTGAAAATAGATTAGGACTTTATAATTACTTGAGAGAACATCAAATTTATGCTCAAATCCACTATATACCAACACATTTAATGCCATACTACAGGCAATTTGGATGGAAAGAAGGGGATATGCCCTTTGCAGAGAACTATTACAAACATTGTATAAGTTTACCCATGTATCCAACATTAACAGATGAACAACAAGAATTTGTAATTAGAACAATCATAAAATTTTATGAAGCCTAAAAACCTGTGTATAATACCTGCTAGAGGTGGAAGCAAGAGAATTCCGCGCAAGAACATACAGCTTTTCAAGGGAAAGCCCATTATTTCATATTCAATTGTTGCTGCAATTGAGTCTGGGTTGTTTGATGAAGTGATGGTTTCAACGGATGACATGGAAATTGCAGAAATAGCTCAAACGTATAATGCTTCTGTACCCTTTATGAGAAGTGCCGAAAATTCTAATGATTTTGCAACTACAGCCGCTGTAATATTGGAAGTTGTTCATGATTATAAAAAAGCAGGTAAGGAGTTTGACAACATTTGCTGCATCTATCCTACTGCACCTTTTGTAACATCGGCTAGATTATTGGAAGGGTTTGAGTTTATTCAAAATGGTGCAGATTCTGTTTTGCCCATACTTTCTTTTGACTACCCCATTTGGAGGAGTTTTAAAATGAATGAGAATGAATGTTTAGAATATAATTGGGTAGAGTTTATCAATGCTCGTTCTCAAGACTTACCTAAAACATACCACGATTCCGGACAATGGTACTGGCTTAAACGTTCTAAGTTGGAAGAAACGGGTAAGATGATTTTTGAAAACACTAAAGGCATTGTTTTAAGGTCGTTTGAGGCGCATGATATTGATACTTTAGATGATTGGAAACTTGCGGAGTTAAAATATGAATTCTTACGAAGCTTGTAATAAAAAGACAAATCAGATGAAATATTGCAAACTTTGTTTACAACCAGATACTAGACCAGGAACTGTATTTAGAGAGGATGGGATTTGTCCTGCTTGTGCCTATTCTTCTACTTTGGAAGACATAGATTGGGAAGAAAGGTTCTCGCTACTGAAAGAAAAAGTTGATTTTGGGAAACAAAATAATTATTCCGGATATGATTGTATTATTGGTGTAAGTGGTGGTAAAGATTCTACCCGTCAAGCGCTTTATGTTAAAGAGCATTTGAAAATGAATCCTTTATTGGTTTGCTTAGGCCCTCCCCCACAGCAAGTAACCCAAAGAGGTGTTGACAACGTGAGTAATCTCATTAAATTGGGATTTGATGTAATTGTTATTAACCCGGGGCCAGAAACGTGGAAAAAACTAATGCGGCATTCATTTTATCAATTCGTGAATCCATTTAAGTCAACTGAGCTTGCTTTGTTTTCAAGTGTGCCGCGTTTAGCCATTGCCTATAAGATTCCATTAATTTGGTGGGGTGAGAATTCTGCATTGCAGCTTGGAGAGTCGAGTATTATGGGCAAAGATGGCAGCGATGGTAATAATTTGAGAAAAATGAATACACTTGGAGGGGGAGATATTACGTGGATGATTTCTGACGAAATAAAGAAACAACATTTAATTCAGTATACGTATCCTACAGAACAAGAAATGATTGATGCAAATATTCGTATTGTATTTTTAGGATATTTTTGGAAAGACTGGTCATTGTTTAATAATGGAACTTATGCTGCCCTCAGAGGATTAGAAATTAGGAATAACAAACCCAATGAAATAGGCGATTATATGGGAATAACAGCATTAGATGAGGATTGGACACCTATGAATCAAATGATTAAATACCTAAAGTTTGGCTTTGGTCGTATCACGGATTATGTGAATGAAGATATAAGAAATAAGCGAATGACTCGAGAAGAGGCCGTTAGTATGGTTAAACGATATGATGGAAATTGCTCTCAAGACTACATACAATCATTTTGTGATTTTATTGAGATTAGCACGAGTGATTTTTGGCAAATTGTAGATTCCCAAGTAAATAAAAACCTTTTCGAACGCATAGAGGAAGGTAAGTATAAACCAAAATTTAATGTAGGAATAGGTTTATGAAAAAAAATCCGTCAGTAGTAATTGTCGACTATGGAGTAGGAAACACGTATTCTGTTGCCAATGCAATTGGTTTTTTAGGGTACCATAAAATTAAGGTGAGTGATCAACAAAAAGATATTCGTGATGCTGACGCTATTATTTTACCCGGTGTTGGCGCATTCGATGAAGCAGTTCGAAACCTAAAAAGTCGTATGTTACACGAAATTTTGGGCGAAAATGTAATTATCAAGAAAAAACCGTTGTTAGGAATTTGTGTAGGGATGCAATTATTGGCGGAAGGCTCTGACGAGAACGGGTGGCACGAAGGTTTAAATTGGATTCCGGGTAAAGTCAGAAAACTAGAATTGGACCCCTCTTTTGCCGTACCACAAGTAGGTTGGAACAATATTGTTTTTAGTAAAACGGATCCATTATTTACTCGCACATCTGAGCAACCCAACTTCTACTTCGATCATAGTTTTCATTTTGAAACCACCAATGATTTTAGAATTGCTTGGTGCGATTATGGGATAGAAGTAACTGCAGCTATTCAAAAAGATAACATTTTCGGTGTTCAATTTCACCCGGAGAAAAGTCAAACTAATGGGCTTAAACTATTTCGAGGCTTTTTAAATTCAATTTAACGATGCTTAAAAAACGTATCACAGCTAATTTAGTTGTAAAAAATGGTTTGGTTGTTCAAAGCATTGGCTTTAGAAAATACTTACCAGTTGGAAAACCTAGTATTGCCATAGAATTTTTAAATCAATGGGGAATCGATGAAATTATTTTAACGGATATTTCAGCAACAAGCCTTGGAAAAGGTCCGGATTTTAAAATGATTAGAAATGCTACAAAAAAGTGTTTTGTACCCCTGACCATCGGTGGAGGAATAACACAGGTAGATCATATTAAGGAGTTAATGCAATGTGGTGCTGATAAAATTGCATTGAATCAAGCAGCTTTATTCAAGCCTGAACTTATTTCAGAAGCAGCACATATTTTTGGGAATCAATGTGTGGTAGTTTCCATTGATGGCATTGCTACTAAAGATGGATATAGGGTATACAATTACTTGAAAAAAGAAGTTACTTCCATCAATCCTGGCAAATTTGCTTTTACTAATCAACAATTAGGTGCCGGTGAAATTTTAATAAATTCCATTGATCGCGATGGTTCTTATCTTGGTTATGATGTACAATTAATAAATGAAGTGTGTAATCATGTAAATATTCCAGTTATAGCATGTGGAGGTGCAAAAAATGCTAACGACATGATTGAAGCCTTAAAGTCTACGAATGCATCTGCAATAAGTGCCGGTAACTTTTTCCATTTTACGGAGCACAGTGTAAATATTACAAAGGCAGTTATAAAGAAAGAGTTGGATGTTAGGATAGAAACACATGCAAATTATACAGATAGTATGTTTGATAAGAATTTGCGACTTCTCAAGAAAGAAGACGAATTACTCGAGCATATGCTGTTCGTGCACATTGAAAAGGAAATAATATGAGATATTGTAAGCGTTGTTTATATCCAGAAAATCATCCGCTCAACATTGTATTTGATGATGAAGGGATTTGTAGTGGATGCAGAGTACATGAAGAAAAAGACATTCTTGAGTGGAATTCTAGAGCAGAAAAGCTTCGAGCCATACTTGACCAATATCGGAATACTTCAGGTAATAATTATGATTGTATAATACCTGTTAGTGGATCTCGTGATTCATATTTTATTGTTCATACCATCAAGAATGTGTACGGTATGAATCCACTGTTAGTTACATATAACAAACATTTCAATACGGCTGTTGGCATTCGAAACTTAGCTAATTTGCGTATTCAGTTTGATTGTGATTTAATGACTTTAACGGTAAATCCCGATACTGTAAAAAAAATTACTAGAGCTACTATGCACAAAATGGGTAGCATTTATTGGCATTGTTTGGCTGGACAAACGGTTTATCCTGTTCAGATGGCAACAAAATTTAAAATTCCTCTTATTATTTGGGGTGCACATCAAGGTGTAGATCAAGTAGGAATGTTCTCACATCTCGATGAAGTGGAAATGACTCGAAAATATCGTAAAGAACATGATTTAATGGGCTTTGAGGCTGAAGATTTATTGGATGAGGAATTTGATTTAATCAAGGAAGAAGATATAACTCAATTCATTTACCCTGACGATAAAGAGATAGAATTAGTTGGAGTAAGGGGAATTTATCTTAATAATTTCATACGTTGGGATAGCCGTTTACAACATGAAGAAATGATTCGTAAATTCGGTTATGAAACTGAATCTTTGACTCGTACTTTTGATACATATAATGATGTTGATTGTTGGAACTATGCTGATGTGCATGATTATATTAAGTTTCTAAAACATGGGTATTCAAAAGTATTCGACCATGCTACACGTGAAATACGTTTAGGACATATGTCAAGAAGTGAGGCTATTGATTTAGTGGCTACTTACCTAAATAGAAGTCCTAAACATTTAAAATTATTTTTAGAGTGGATAGGTATGACTGAAAATTCGTTTAACTTCATAATTGATTCGCATAGAAATCCAGATATTTGGCAACGTAATGATAATTGGGAATGGGAACTTAAGTTTGATATTATAACAGAATTGAAGAAATCAGGCAATCATGATGCTCAATTACCCAACACTAAGCCGTTTAGACCTTTTTTGCAAACAGAAATAAAAACGAGTTCAGATCCCCTAGATCAATATATTTTAATTGGGAAAGGTGTATAGTTCACCCCAAAATAGGTCAATAATGAATGTTCATTTTGCTTGGAATTAATAGTTCGATAAGACAAAAATGTTGAGTTATCTTCTGACCACAATTAGGAAGTCAAGAATAAGAATTATTCCGGCACTTGAAAACAGATATAAACTTAATTCTGTTTTAGAAGGCATTTATCAAAGATTAAGGGTATTTTCAGTTTTAAAACAAATACCTATTTATATAAATAAGGATAAGACGTTTTATTTAAATGGATTTCCTTTTCCAAATTCATTCGCTCAGTCTGTTGTAGATGGTCTAAATGATGCAGGTATCTCTTCTGTAAAGATATATACTCCAAAAAGAAGAATATCAAACATTAAAATATTTTCCAGATTATCTTTCTACTCCCTCTCTATCTTACCTGTACTTTTTAAAATAATCAGAAAAAAGAAATCACGACTAGATTTGGTCGATTTACAAGTATTGATTGGTTTTGCTGGGTACAAGGTTTTTTTAAAGAATAATCAAAACATTGTACCTATTATCATTAGTGATGTTTCACCAGATTTACATATGATTTGGGCTGCAGCTGTGTCATTAAAAAGAGAAGTTATGTTTTGGCAGATAGATTATTACTATTACAATGGTCCTGAGTTTGAAAGTATGGTGCCTTTTCCTTGCACACATGCTGCCGTGTTAAATCAAAAAGGTTTAGAAATTGTGCTTAATCAAGCACCTAATGCCAAAATATATCATTTAAAACAAACACCTTTAATACCACTAAAACCCATTCCTGAAAATCCTGAAATAGGTTTAGCAACAAATGCTTTTTTTACAGGTTCGCCATCGCAAATTGAATTGTTAAACCAAATTAAAAAACAATTTAAAATAAGTACTATACGACTGCGATTGCATCCAAGATCTGAACTTAGTAGCAGTTCATTTCCAGCTGGTTTAGTAACTATAGCTCCTAGAGTGGAGACAATGGAAGATTTCGCAAAAAGTGTAGATTTAGCTATTGTTGGAAATTCAGCTGTACAATTGAATTTACTTTGTTCTGGTCTTCCAGTAGTTCATATTTCTGGGTTTGATCCACATGGATTCGATGCTTACGGATATTGTCAAGAAGGGTTTACTTTTGGTGTTAACGACATAAATTTGCTTGATGTAAAACAAATTGAACGTTTTTATGCGAATCCTTTATGGGCTAATAAATTGTTCGAATATGTAAACATTAAAGATCTAGCTCAATGCAGACCACTAAGTGAATTAGAAATAAGTGAATAACTACTATATTGTTTTTCTCCAATGAAGAATCCTATTCAAATTGAACTTTCAAATAAAATCATAGCAATAACAGGAGGTTATGGACATCTAGGATCTGCTATATCAAGAAGTCTTCTTGCTCATGGTGCAAGGGTTTTTGTATTGGGACGGTCGGAGCAGCGTTTTAACCAAACCTTTGCATCTGAATTATCCCAAAAAGCAAAAATTGAATTTGTAGAATGTGATATTGCTGATGAAGAATCTTGGAAAATCGCATTACAATCAATATTTGCTTCTGATATAGGTTTGGATGTATTAATTAATAACGCTTCTTTTAAGCGAAGCGCATCCCCCGAAAATACTTCTGTAGATGATTGGAATTACAGCATTGATGGAGTATTGGGAAGTGTTTTTAAGGGGATTCAAAATGTTTTTCCGTATTTTCAAAAACAAGGCTATGGAAAAATCATTAACGTGTCATCAATTTATGCTCAAGTGGCTCCGCCGTTGGAATTATATCAATTGCGACCTGAATCAATCAGTCCTCCACAATACGGTGCTGCTAAAGCAGCAGTAGAGCAGTTAACGCGTTATTATGCCGCTTATTTGGGAAATGCTGGAATTACTGTAAATACCGTTTCACCTGGTCCATTTCCAAAAACCGAAGTGCAGGATAATTCGAAATTTATTGATGAATTGGCACAAAGAACACTATTGAAGAGAATAGGTAAACCCGAAGAACTAGCAGGGATTTTCACCTTTTTATCTTCGGATGCATCTAACTATATTACAGGACAATGTTTTACAGTGGATGGTGGTTGGACCGTACACTAACCATTGAGCGATTATAAATGAAAAAAGAAGTCAACCCCAAAATAGCTGCTGTTATTCAAGCGCGAATGGGTTCAACCCGTTTACCGGGTAAGGTCGTAATGCAAATACCTCCAAACACGGAATATACAATTTTGAGCCGTTTGATTTCTTCATTGAAAATGGTTAGTGGTATCCATGATATCTGGATAGCTACTACAGAACTTCAAGCCGACCGAGAGTTAGAAGATTATGGGAAATCTTTAGATGTCCGAGTTTTCAGAGGATCAGAAAACGATGTTTTAAGTCGATTTTTGGGTATACTGGAAATGGATAATTACGATTCTGTGATGCGATTTACTGCCGACAACCCCTGTGTGGATGTATCTGCGGTGGAATACACTTTGAGAAGTCACATTGATGCTCGATCGGAGTATACTCGTTTGAATGGAATGCCTATTGGCATGCACGTTGAAATAACCAAAACCCAAACCCTGATCGATTTACATAATCAGTCAGATTTGCTCCCTGAGGATAGAGAGCATGTAACTACTTACATCAAACGAAATTCTAAGTTCAACAAAAATATTCTTTCAATTCAGGATTATGTTCGTGAATTGAACTTGGGATTATCAGATAATCAACTAGTTAGATTATCGGAATTGCGAATGACAATCGATCATGATTATGAATATCAAGCAGTTTCAGAATTTTATAAGTTTGCCGAAAGAAAGGATGGAAAACACCTAATTCAGCTTCTTTCTTTATGGAATGAACAAGTAAATCAGAAACCCTAGTTTGTTCAATAAGCCAATCGCAACTTAGAAAAAGGCGATCGGTAGTCGTTAGATTTTGTGTTGGAATAAGAATTTCTCTACTTCTGCTGCTGCCTCTTCAATGGCTTTAGAGATTATCGGCTCTTCTTCGGGTTTCCATTTCCCCAAGACGAATTCTACTTGTCTACCTTTTGGAAAATCGTTTCCAATTCCAAATTTTAATCGCGGATACGCTTCAGTTCCTAAAGTGGCTTCAATACTTTTTAGTCCATTATGTCCTGCGGGACTGCCCTTCAAACGAACCCTTAATTTCCCAATGGGGAGTGCCAAGTCATCGACTATAACCAGTACATTTTCCAACGGAATTTTTTCTTGTTGCATCCAATACGCTACGGCCTTACCCGATAGATTCATGTAGGTGTTCGGCTTGATTAAAATGAGTTTTCTTCCTTTGATTCCTACATCAGTACGCCAACCATGACGAACCGATTCCCAGTTTCCCTCTTTTTTGTTAGCTATATAATCCAAAACATCAAATCCAATGTTATGTCGTGTGGAAATATATTCATCACCGGGATTTCCCAGTCCTACAATCAGAAATTTTGTCATGAATTGTCTTATGCGAGATGCAAAAATAAGTTGAGTGTATCATTTTTGGTACTTTTGTACGAGTTTTGCGCCTTTTTAATTATTCAAATTCATTTATATTTAATGCACCTTTATGCTATTTAACTCTTTGGAGTTCTTGATTTTTCTCCCCATTGTTTTTTTACTCTATTGGTTTGCGGTGCAACGAAAGTTGCAGTGGCAAAACGGATTGGTTTTAATTGCTAGTTATGTATTTTACGGCTGGTGGAGTTGGAAGTTCATGGGTTTGCTCATGCTTTCCACATTACTCGATTATCTTTATGGATTTTGGGTTGCATCCACTAATCGGAAAAAGGCCCGTTTGTTTCTTTGGTTGAGCATTATTAACAACTTGGGTATTTTGGGTTTATTCAAATACTACAATTTTTTTGCAGCCCAGTTTCAACAAAGTTTGGAGTTTCTGGGGATATCTGTACAACCCTATTTTTTAAATTTAGCTTTGCCTATCGGAATATCATTTTACACCTTCCACGGAATGAGTTATGTGTTTGATATTTATCATGGTAGACAGAAGCCAGTGCGGAATTTTTTAGAATACGGAGTCTTTGTAAGCTTTTTCCCATTGTTGGTTGCGGGTCCTATTGAACGGGCATCGCACTTGCTTCCCCAGATACAAAAAGAAAGAACCTTTAATTATCGACAAGCAGTACAAGGATTGCGATTAATGCTATGGGGGATGTTTAAAAAGGTAGTGGTAGCAGATACCTTGGCAGAATTCGTGGATCCTGTTTTCTCTAATTATTCACAGCAGCCTGGAATTGTATTATTAGCAGCGGCAGTAGCTTTTAGTTTTCAGATTTATGGGGACTTCAGTGGCTATTCGGATATAGCTTTGGGTACTGCCAAGTTATTTGGTTTTGAACTCTTGAGTAATTTCCGTTTCCCTTATTTTTCGAGGGATATGGCGGAGTTCTGGAGACGTTGGCACATTTCGCTATCGAGTTGGTTTCGCGATTACTTGTATATTCCCTTAGGCGGTTCAAGAGGGGGTAAATGGTTATCCATTCGAAACACATTCATTATATTTTTAGTTAGTGGATTTTGGCATGGAGCGAGCTGGAATTTTATTGTTTGGGGGGGAATACATGCAGTAGGTTTCTTACCCTTGCTGATTATGAATAGAAACAGAAAAAACAGCACGGATGTAGTAGCTCAAAATCGCATTTTTCCTAATGGTTTAGAGGTTTTTCAAATGCTAAGTACTTTTACTTTTGCAACTTTTGCCTGGGTGTTTTTCAGAGCGAAAGACTTACAGCAAGCGATTGGTTTTTTTGCGGGAATGCTCGATCATAAATGGGGAAATGTTGCCCATGTTTGGACCAAAGAAGGAGTTAAACGAGGAATTCTAGCTTTGATCTTTTTAATTGCTGTTGATTGGTGGCAAAGACATAATGAGCGTGAATTAAAAGCACCGAATAACATGATTATTAGGTATATTTTTTATTTTCTTTTAGCAATGTTTAGCTTAAATCATATTACAGAAGACAGCACATTTATCTATTTTCAATTCTAATGTTCATGAAAAATAATTCAGATAAAAATGGCATTACGGATTCTCTAAAACCCACACCAAATCCTTCAATAAAGAGGTTTTTTACTAAGTTGAGTGTATTTTTATGGATCCTTTATTCAATATCCACGGGAATTTATTTTTTCACGGATGAAAATCGTTTGACTGATCGCAATGCTAAGTTATTTGTATCGGATTTATCACAGAATGATTTAGTCGTTTATCAGCCTATCTGTGAAGAAAGAAGAGTGGTATTTCAACGTATTTTGCAATGTAGAAATAGGCACTTTAAATATTTATTCATAGGGTCTTCGAGAATAATGCAATTCGGAAAGCACACGGGTTACGAAAATGGGTTAAACTTGGGAGTTTCTGGCGCTGGATTGGAAGATGTACTGATTGCTGATAGCTTAAGGAAAGCCTATGGCATTACCTGCGATACGATTATGGTTGATTTCAATCCTTGGTACGTTCAAGATAAAACAGATGAACGCTATTTACAATATAATGGGTTTGAAAATGTGAAACATGCTTTTAAACACATATTCATGTTCGACCATTCATTGAATAATTTGAAAACGATACCTTTATCGAAAGATTCTAAATATCAACCAATTAGCGAAGTTAATAATCCCGAGTCATTTCATATAAAGAATCAAGATGGTAGTACAATCCATAAACCAATTTCAAACAATAAAAGAGCATTGGAAATTGAGCACTTTGTCAAAGGATTATATCAAATGAAAAAATTTGATACCATTCAGCTAGATAGAATGGATGTGTTTAAATCTTGGGTGAAAAATACTTCCACGCAAACACCATTAGTAATTGTACTTAGTCCGTTTCATCCGCTATTATTTAAACAACGACTTAAAGATCAACGCGTCAAAAACATACTTATTTCCGAACAAATTGTGCGTAACTGGGACATTTTGAATACTCAAGTTACTGGAAGTTTTTACGACCGAAACGATAAATATTTGGATTCAGATTTTTACGATGGTTTCCACATTACCGATGAAGCGGTAAGAACCAAACTTCGACTTCATTAAATACCAAATTGAATTTTTCCTCGGGGCGGCACGTTAACCCACCTACTCAATTCGACGGAATTTCTTATTTATTAACTATTTTTGTGCCATGGAATTGAACCGACCTGTTAGAGTATTGATTGCCAAAGTGGGTCTCGACGGACACGACCGAGGAGCCAAAGTCATTGCAGCAGCTCTTCGAGATGCAGGAATGGAGGTTATTTATACGGGTTTACGCCAAACACCTGAGATGGTGGTGCAAACTGCATTGCAGGAAGATGTTGACGCTATTGGAGTGAGCATTTTGAGCGGTGCACACAATACGGTTTTCCCCCGAATTCTGTCCCTTATGAAAGAAAAAGGACTAGATGATGTTTTGCTTACTGGTGGAGGAATTATTCCTGATGCGGATGCGGATGAACTTAACCAGCTAGGTGTAGCTCGTTTGTTTCCTCCAGGAACAGATACACGTGAAATAGCTTCCTATATTCAAAATTGGGTAGCGGAGAATCGCGGATAACTCGAATGGCTAGCAAGTTCTGCTACAATTTGGTTTCCATAGCTCCGCAAACTATCTTTGTGCCATGAAATTTGGCGTGGTAATTTTTCCCGGATCCAACTGCGATCGTGACCTCATTCAAGTATTGAGCAGCTACAGCAATGAACCCGTGGCAGAACTATGGCATAAAGACACTGATTTACAAGGGTGTACCCATATTTTTCTACCCGGTGGATTCAGTTACGGCGATTATCTTCGCAGTGGTGCCATAGCCAAACTTAGTCCAATTATGGATGCAGTTACTCAACATGCCAATAATGGTGGTTTTGTTATGGGTATTTGCAACGGATTTCAAATTCTATGTGAAAGCGGACTTCTCCCAGGTGCCTTGTTGCGCAATGAAAATATGAAGTTCATTTGTAAAAACGTAGAATTAACTGCGGTTAACACCCAAACTTCTGTAACCAGAAAAGTTCCAGCAAATCATAAAATTACCGTTCCAATTGCTCATGGCGAAGGTCGATTCTATGCAGATGACAGCACATTGAAGCAAATTGAAGACAATGGTCAAGTGATATTCCGGTATGTGGAGAATCCCAATGGTTCACTTAATGATATTGCGGGAATTTGCAATGAGAACAAAAATGTTTTTGGAATGATGCCCCATCCTGAACGTTGTTTTGCAGATTATCTTCTCAATCAAGACGGTAAATTGATTTTTGACTCCCTTTGAGATACCTCATCATCAATGGTCCCAATTTAAACTTGTTGGGTTTGAGAGAACCTGACGTGTACGGGCATGTATCATTTGATGACTACTTTATTCAGATTAAACAGCAATTTAAAACCCGTTACAACGCGGATTTAGAGTACTATCAGTCCAACATCGAAGGCGAGCTTATTGATGCCATTCAAAAAGCAGGTTGGGATCCCACCATCATGGGAATTGTTCTGAATGCAGGTGGATATAGCCATACCAGTGTAGCTTTGGCCGATGCCGTTAAGGCCATCCCCAAAAATGTAGTACTTGTGCATATTTCCAATATTCATGCAAGAGAACTAGAGCGTCGTACTGACTTATTGGCGGCATATGCTCAAGGTCAAATTACAGGATTAGGTTTGCACGGCTATGACTTGGCATTGGAATATTTGATCTCTTGGCAGGATGTGACAAAGAATTAACAAAATCGTAATATTTAAAGAAAAGATGACAACATTTAACAATATTTTAACCCAGCTCGTTGATGGAATGTGGTTAATCACCATTAATCGTGAATCCAAAATGAATGCTTTGACCATTGAAACTTTGCAAGAAATAAAAGAGGCGGTTTTAGAGGGAAATAATGATCCACAAGTATTGGGTATTGTAATCACAGGTGCAGGATCTAAGGCTTTTGCTGCGGGTGCGGATATTTCAGAATTTGCTCATTTTAATGTAGATGAAGCGACTCGAATGAGTGCTGATGGTCATGATGTTATGAATACCATTGAAGACGGCACTAAGTTGGTAATTGCGGCAGTGAATGGTTTTGCCTTGGGCGGAGGATGTGAGTTGGCCATGGCTTGTCATATCCGTATTGCTAGCACCAATGCTAAATTTGGACAACCTGAAGTGAATTTAGGTGTGCCCCCAGGTTATGGTGGGACTCAGCGTTTGATTCAATTAGTAGGTAAGGGTCGTGCTTTAGAGATGTTATTAACGGGGGACGCTATTGGCTCTGACAAAGCATTAGAGTTTGGATTGGTGAACAAGGTAGTAGAACAAGCTGAATTAATAGATACATGCAAGGCTTTAATAGCGAAGGTGGGAAGTAAGAGTCCGATGGCGGTTCACAAAGTATTTAAATGTGTATCGGATTTTTATCGTCCCAATGTTAACGGAATGCAACGAGAAATTTACGAATTTGGTTCTGCTTTTGGCTCCGAGGAGTTCAAAGAAGGCACGGATGCGTTCCTTAACAAAAGAAT
>CAYPYX010000002.1:92262-100587 GCA_964415065.1 uncultured Rhizobium sp. | reverse complement strand
TAGTACTCCTCTCAGCAGAATTACCATCCCCAAAATTCGTTACAGCCAATCCAGGATTATTAGTACTCCTCTCAGCAGAATTACCATCCCCAAAATTCGTTACAGCCAATCCAGGTTTAGTAGTACTCCTCTCAGCAGAATTACCATCCCCAGAAAATCCAAAAAAACATGATTGAAACCATCTTCGTTTTAATAAATAGTTCAGCAATCGGTTCTTTGAACCTCCAACCAAAAGTATTTTTTGCACATTTTCCTTGCTCAAAACGCGAGTGGGAACTCCCCAGAAACGTAATTTCACGAAACGCGTGCGCAGATTATTGTGCAAATCAATAATTAAATCGTAATTCGTTGAGAACATTTCTGATTGGTCCGCGGCATTTTCCCATTCAAAAACCCGATCCAAATTCGGATTTCCTCTTACCACCTGCTTAAACTTACTTTTGGTTACAAAATGAATTTCTGAATTAGGAATATTACTTTTCAACCAACGAAATACAGGTGTACACAAAACGATATCACCAATGGAACTGAATCGGATGACCAGAATCTTCATTAAATTCCTTTTTTAATCCTTCTTTGCTCCAGAAATGATTCGAATTCATCTAAACTCAAAGCATTTAACGTATTTTGTACTAACAATCCCCCTTTTCGAGCCGCCAATGTTCCGTAATACATATCACCATAACCTGATTTTTCATGAGCATCGGGATTAATACTAATCTTAACACCCTTTTTCTGAGCATATTGTATCCAAGTCCAATCGATATCCAATCGATACGGATGAGCATTTAACTCAATAACTACATCGTTAACAGCGCAGGCGTCTATGATTTTCTTATGATTTATGGGATATCCTTCACGCAATAATAAAAGTCGTCCAGTTGGGTGTCCCAAAATAGTGGTATACGGATTTTCAATGGCTCGAATCAATCGCATTTCTGCTTTTTCCTGATCCATTTTTAAACCACTATGTATCGACGCTACAACAAAGTCCAACATTTTTAATATTTCTTCCGGATAATCCAAACTACCATCTGAAAGAATATCGCTTTCTATACCTTTGAATATTTTAAATGGTGCCAGTTGATCATTCAATTGATCAATTTCTTTTATTTGCGCTAATAATCTCTCGGCGCTCAACCCATTAGCGTAACCTGCTGACCTAGAATGATCGCAAATTCCTAAATACTGGTATTTTTCGTATTTAGCAAATTCCGCCATTTCTTTGAGTGAATTTAAACCATCGGAATACGTTGTGTGATTGTGCAAGACTCCCTTTAAGTGCCAAAACTCTATAAATTCTCCCTTTAAATAATCGGAATTGAGCTCATCAATACCCTCTCTCTGTTCTGGAATTATGTACTCATATCCCTGTGATTTATACAATTCCTCTTCTGAATTAAACGGGATTTGCCCAGACACGTATCCCAATTTCTGCAAATGGGTTTCGCTTCCTGTAAGTTCAAAATGCAAGCGTTCAAAATCCTGTATTTCCACGCAATACACTACCACTGGGTATTGCCCTAAAAGAGTCATATCCAATCGCTTGTAATTTAACGAACTAGCCAAATTTTCGGGCGATTTAACTTCCTTATTGCGATCTATTAAAAAATCATTTAAATCTGATTGCGTCAAATCCGTGATTAATTCAATTTTAGAAAGCACAGTACAACAACGTCGCATTTCCCCCGTTATTTCTATTTTATTATTGGGGAAGCTAGACTTGATTTCAGTTAGTAATTCCGTTGCAGGACCTAACAGTCGAGCATAATGCCAATTGCCTTGTGAAATCAATGAAAACTCAATTGCATGAGCCACTTCCGATTGTGTTTTTAATCCAAATCCTTTAGCTTCTACTAAGCGATTCTGCCGACACGCGTCTAACAAATCAGCCACAGAATCAATCTCCATATCCTTCCAAATAACGGATACTTTTTTGGGACCCAATCCTTTAATTTTCAGCATTTCTACAATGCCTGTAGGAGTAATTTCAAGTAACTTTTCTAACTCTGAAAAGGTACCCGTTGAACCCATTTCTCGTATGCTCTCCACTACCCCTTTCCCTACTCCAGGCAATGCTAATAATTCGGCATCCGTAAATTGCAGATATGGTTCTTTAATTTTCTTTAAATTGAACGCCGCATTTGAATAGGCCTTAATTTTAAACGCATTGTGGCCATGCAGCTCGCCTAATTTTGCATAGAGATTAAGCTTGGATAATATGTCAGAATTGTCCGTCATGAAAAGCAGAATAATGGGGAAGTTACAAAAGTCTTAACAATAAATCAACTTATAATCCATGAAGAATTAATTGATTTAGCTAATCCACTAAATCCGATATTTTCTGTGATACCAAGGCACTTAATGCAACGCCCATACCACCCATTCGTACACCCAGATACAAATTTTCAGCCCTCTGTTCAATGATAGGTAAACGACTGTTCGACATTCCCATTATACCTGCCCATTGATGATCAATTTCTACTTTTGCATAAGGCACGATGGTTTTCTCCAACCAGTTTTTCAAAGAGACCACCAATCGATCATTGGAAATTGATTCCGTAGTTTCCTCTTCTTCAAAAGCCAAATTCCGAGCTCCACCTATTAAAATCCGGGATCCCAACGAACGGAAATAGATATATCCTTTATCCGCATGAAAAATACCTCTAAACGTTAATTCTGGAATGGGTTTTGTGACTAATACTTGCCCTCTAGCAGGCATTACATCTTCATTTTCCAATAACAATCGAGTATATCCATTGGTACATATTACCAATTTTTGAGCCACTATATCAAACTCATTGAAGTTGTGTCCCTGATTCTTACATTTTAATCTCCACTTTTTCGAGGGAAGTTCTTCCAGTTGCTCAACATGAATACCACTGAACAATTCAATTCCGGCTGAAAGTGCTTGTTTTCTAACTGCTTCATGCAATAAATGCGACTGAATAGCACCTTCTAATGGTGAAAAAATAGAATGAGAATGAATTTTCATTCCCAACTTTGTGAGATCCTTAATTCTAAAGGCTGGGGAATCGTGAAACTGCAATAATCCTCGATTCAAATCATCGATTTTATTGGCAACTACTTCGAATTCATTTGGATTTGTAAAAATTTCGTTACCCCCGGAATTTTCGTACCCAATAACCGTTTCGCCGTATTTTTCGATTAATTTACGCAGACCTTGATATCGCATACCATACAAAGACAATGCATCGTCTAATCCCATTCTTTCGGCATCATCAAGTATTTCACCAGCAGATCCGAAGCAGGCAAATCCTGCATTTCGAACTGAGGCAGCATCCCCCAAAACAGAAGATTCGATAACCCAAATTTTACGGTGCGGGAACTTATTTTTTAGTTCAGTAGCTGTTTGCAATCCAACCAAACCACCGCCTATCACAACGATATCGGCTTTATCTAACCAGCGTTGTTCCCAGAAACTTAAAGCCATGATTATCCTTTATATAGGTCTGTTCTATAAAAATCCGCCCCCGATGATTTTGAAGAGCGGATTCAATTACTTTTCGTGTATTAAGCCAATTTTTCAGCAATAGAATTTTGGTAGGTATGTTTAAACGAATCCAAACTACCCCAATTTTGTCCATTGACTATTACTTCATTTGAAGTAACTGTACCAATATGCAAAGCAGGAAGTGCGTACTTAGAAGCAAGCTCTTGAATAGTTGGCCATTTATCAGAATTCAAACTTAGAACTACACGACTTTGTGATTCTCCGTACAACCAAGCGTCTAAGCGAACTGAGTTATCGGAACAAATATCAAAACCTTTTCCTCCAGCCATTGCACTTTCAGCACATGTTACAAAAAGTCCGCCTTCAGAGATATCGTGCACCGAATTTACCAAACCCGCACCTGCCAATTCTCCTAAAAATTGATGCAAATTATATTCAACTTCCAAATCAAAATCAGGACAATTAGAAAACTCTATTCCTAATAATTTCGCTGCGTATTGAGAACTTCCAATGTCGTTTTTGGTGTTACCAATTAAAACAATCATATCGCCTTCGTTTTTAAAATTTAAAGACAGAACATGATCTTCGTTTTCAATAATTCCAACCATACCAATTGTTGGGGTTGGATAAACTGCCTGTCCGTTGGTACTTTGGTTATAGAAGCTCACGTTTCCTCCGGTAACAGGCGTATCGAATTTACGACAAGCAACTCCCATTCCTTCAATGGCTGATTTAAATTGGAAATAAACCTCCTCATTGTATGGATTTCCAAAGTTCAAACAATTCGTGATTGCAGTTGGAACACCACCTGTACAACGAATATTTCTTGCCGCTTCAGAAACTGCAATTTGTGTTCCTTTATTGGGATCGGCAAAAATATAACGGCTGTTGCAGTCTACAGTTAATGCTAAGCTCTTATTGGTGCCTTTAACTTTAACAACAGCTGCATCCGAAGCTCTATTGGTAGACTGGTTAACGGTACCCACCATGGAATCGTATTGTTCATAGACCCATCTTTTTGAAGCAATATTGGGCAATCCCATTATTTTCGTTGCTATTTCTTTAGCATTTTCGATAGAAATATCACTTACTTGATCGATTGAGTACTTGCTAATTTCTTGCATGTAAGCAGGCTCCTTCCACGTTCTCTTGTAAACCGGAGCACCGCCACCTAACACCAACGATTCCGCTGGGATATCTGCCTCTAATTCACCGTTCATGAAATATCGAACACGACCGGAATCGGTAACCATTCCTATTTGAGCATAAGTAATTTCCCATTTCTCAAATATGCGTTCGATTTCAGCTTCTCTACCCTTTTCAACAATCACCAACATGCGCTCTTGGCTTTCAGAAAGCAATAACTCCCAACCTTTCATATCTGCCTGACGCATCGGAACTTTATCCAATTGAATATCCATTCCCACGCCGGTTTTAGCACTCATTTCAGAAGTACTACAAGTTATACCAGCGGCACCCATATCCTGCATACCAACTACAGCTCCCGTTTCAATGATCTCCATACTGGCTTCAAGAATTAATTTTTCCCAGAATGGATCGCCTACCTGAACCGAAGGTAAATCATTAATAGAGTCTTCACTCATATCTTTCGATGCAAATGCAGCTCCATGAATTCCATCTTTACCCGTTGCTGAACCGAAAATATATACAGGGTTGCCTGGTGATCCAGCTCCAGCAGATATGTTTTTACCCACTTCAACCAATCCAACACTCATAGCATTAACTAGAATGTTTTGTTCATAACAATCATCAAAATATACTTCACCACCCACAGTAGGAATTCCAAAAGCATTGCCATAATCGCCAATTCCTTTAACAACACCTTTTACCAACCATTTGGTCCTGTCGGTATCAATATTTCCAAAACGCAAAGAGTTTAGCTGTGCTATTGGACGAGCACCCATAGAAAATATATCGCGATTAATTCCGCCCACACCCGTTGCTGCTCCTTGATAGGGCTCAATTGCACTGGGGTGATTATGACTTTCAATTTTGAAACAACAAGCTAAACCATCACCAATATCCACCAATCCTGCATTCTCTTCACCAGCTTCAGCTAACATTTTACTTCCTTCTTTGGGAAGTGTTTTCAACCAAACTATTGAGTTTTTATAGCTACAATGTTCGCTCCACATCACAGAAAAAATAGATAATTCTGTAAAATTGGGTTCACGGTCAAGGATTTGACAGATTTTGTCGTATTCTTCCTTCAATAATCCCAATTGAAGGGCTTGTTCTAGCAACGATGAGTTCATCGTTACAAATTTAGCATCAAAGTATAGGAAAAACCTAACAACTTATCGACTAAATTCAGTAGTAATTTGAATATTAAGTTATTTTGCTGCTTCGGGGGAAGAAGAAAAGGAGGGATTTACCCAACATCTTATCGACTAAATTAAAAGGAGATTTCTACAACACTATTTTGGGATTTCCAGGGAAGTCAATTCGGAAGAAACTACTTCAAGATCATGACTGCACCTTTTACCGTTTGTCGGCGTATACGATCACCTACTTTTTGCTCGTAACGGTAAATAAAGGGATAATTACCTTCCATGCAAGGCTGTCCGTTTGCATCACCATACCAACGGTAATCGCCAGTACGTTCTGAATCGAAAATTATTTCACCCCAGCGATTGAATATTTGCAATAGTACCGGTTGTATGTCGCGACCTTGTATTTCAAAATATTCATTTCGATCATCACCATTTGGAGTAAATGCGGTAGGGATGAAAATATCACAGAATCCATCAGATACTTTAACTTCCATGAAATCCGTTGCTGATCCACAAGAATTGGTCACTGCTACAGAATATACACCCGGAGATGAAATGTAGATTTGAGTATCATTACTTCCGGTGCTCCAGGTAATTGTTGCAGAAGGCCATACTTGTTTTAGTACAATTAATGAGCCTTTACATATTAAAGTATCCCCAGGCAAAGAAGCCTCTGGCGTTAATTGGTAACCCACTTTAACTGTATCTCTCCATTTACATCCACTGTTATCAACTTCCGCCCAATAGGTTCCGGCAGCAAAAATTGGACGAGGATTAACAGAAGATGCGTTTTCCCACAAAATAGTTCCCGCTGATGTCACAAACAATGCTAAAGGTTGATTATCACAAACAACTGTATCTTTCCCAAGTGTGAATCTCGGAAGTGTATTAATTTGTAATGATGTAATTACTGAATCTGGACAGAATGAGTCACGTATTACGTGTTTAATATTATGCGTTCCAGCTTTGCCAGGTGTATAAATATTCCCATTAAATGTTCCTTCTGTGGCAAAAAACAATCCTTTATTGCTAGTTGGAGTTAATGTAATAGGCGCCCCATTTTCGCAAGTAAACGTAGGCAAACCACTGAAGGAAGCATCAACATTTGGTTTAACGTGAATCATGATCGTATCACGACTTTTGCAACCTTCGGGACTTTCTGCTTCGTGAATGATTGGAAACGCTCCAACACTTCCGTAGGTATGTGTAATACTCTTGTTGGTACTTGTGGTACCATCTCCTAAGCTCCAATAAAAACGGGATAATCCAGGATATGTATTGTCGAAAACAAAGGAATTCCCTTTCTGACATTGGATGGAATCGTTGATCGAAATACCGCTTGATGGATTCGGTATTACTCGAACCCAAAGAGATGCAGTATCGGTGCAACCTGTAGGGTAGTTATCAAAATACGTTTCACTTTTGTATTTAATCTGTATAGTTCCTCCAACAGTAAACTTCTTTACCGGTTTTGGAATGGTAGATGAATCGGTAGGACTAAAGTACCAAGTTCGAGTGTAGGCCATCTTAGGTAAGTTCTTCAATGAAGTATTATCAGCAAAAAAGAACTGATTACCTTCTAAACATTGTGCCAAGTTGTTATTTAGTTCGATGGGCTTACTTACAGGACGAGGAATGATTTTAACAGCAAATGTATTGGTATACAAGTCATTACATCCATAACTCGGTGAGGCAACTAATGTAACTTGATAGTTACCACCATCGGCATAGGTGTGTTGTACTGTTTTTGTACCGGTATCTTGTTTTCCATCTTGAAAAATCCAAGTATAGGATACCCCTGAAAACGTAGAAGACGACTTATTATTGAATGTAACAACGTTGGTTCTTGAACAGCTATCGTTGATGGTAAAATCAAAATCCAATACTAAATTCTGTGTTTTAAACGAAAAGCTCGCAAAAGAGGAAGTCAAAAAGTCGGGACTAGCGGCACCATCGTGTTCAAAAATGGCTACATGATAAGTGGTATTGGGCTTTAATCCTCTGAGAATAAAATTATTAGTGAAGTTATTGAAACAAGCATAATTACCTGAACCTAATTGTTGTCCAGATTTAAACGTATTGAAAGCCGTGTAGTTGGTTCCGTCTGAAGGAGTAGCATCTACGGCACTTCCTTCTTTAACGAGAACAAAACGCCAAGACCCGTTACCATTAGTCCAAGAAATGCTTGCTTGATTACATGTAATCCCTGTAGCCTTTGCGTTAGAAGGCGCTACTGTAGGTTCCGCTGCAAAAAGTTGTTGTATACCCAAAGCAACAAACCAGATCAAAACAAGGGCATTTTTCAGCATAATTACACAAATATAAGTAATTAGACACGTTTCTAAAGAATTCGTGGCCTACTTATTGTAAAATTATGAAATAATTATGAATTATTGGGTACGATTCCTTATTAAGCCGTGTTCCATAAATGAAGTAACTGTATTTACTTCGAGACACACCTACACAAAATCATTACTACTTCAATGAAAGAGGTAATCTGTATTTACTTCGAGAAACATAAACACATCCGAGTAATATCAATCCATTTCGATTAAA
>CAYPYX010000002.1:68716-92162 GCA_964415065.1 uncultured Rhizobium sp. | reverse complement strand
ATTTACTTCGAGAAACATAAACACATCCGAGTAATATCAATCCATTTCGATTAAATGATTTCTGCATCTACCTACAACCTCATTTGTGCAATTAAAACCAAATACTTTTTTTATAGTACGCCTAATTTAGTCCTATTGCTCCATTTTTAATTAATCGTCTTATACTTTTAGTTGATCGCCTTACACTCTGAATCAATCTAATAGTATTACATTCTGAATCAATCTGATCGCAATACACTCTGAATCGATCTAATGTTATTATATTCTTAATCAATTTAATAGTATTACACTCTTAATCAATCTAATCGTGTTTATAATCTTAATTAAATTTTGGGTAAAATAATACGATCCTCAGGAATTGCAGGTTGATTCATGAGCTTTAAAAATAGTTGACACAAGGTAATAACGTCTTTTAAGCAGTACTTTTCTATTCTAGGCAAATCGTTATTGCGATAGTACACATCGGCTACTTGACTGCCGTCTATATCATCCTTTGGTGTGGGAATTCCGAACAAATGTGCTAATAAATTCAATGAAGTAAAGCTTTTGTAATCACCAAATTTCCAAAGCTCCATAGTATCTAGGTTATTCACCTCCCATGGCTTTTTCCCAGCCGTATCCAGAAGAAAAGGTAACGTCAATCCATGAACTAACATCCTCCGAGACAAAAAAGGGAAGTCGAATTCCTTACCGTTATGAGCACATAAACGCGACTTATCGGTACTAAAATACACTTTCAACAAGTCGGAAAATTCTTGGAGGATGGCCTTTTCATCATCACCTGCGATAGACTTTAATCGCAAACTAGTTTGATGTGGAAATCCGGTAATAATTCCTACTCCAATACAAATCACTTTACCAAATTCGGCATAGATTGCAGAGCGATCATATAAATCTGCAGCGGTAATATTTTCAGTAACTAAAGATTTCGCTTTTTTATCCCACAAAGATTGCCAATCGCTATTTAAGTGAGAATACGACGGTGTCGCAGGAACCGTTTCAATGTCTAAAAATAAGACTTTATTAAGATCCAGTTGTGAGAGTATTTGCATAGCGTTTTTTTATCCATTTTTTTCGATGATCTGGATTAACAACAAAACTACAAAATGCGGATAACTTACTTTGTTGTTTGAACTATTTTTTATGAATTTCGCATAAAATAATGCAAGAAAATCAAATTAAACGCAAGAAACCCTCTGCATTACCCGGCATTTTAAGCTTAGCCGCGGTGATGTTTATGCTTGGACTTTTGGGTACCAGCATGGTAGGTTTTAAAGGCTTAGGAAAATATTGGCTAGAAAACACCAGTATTGACATTTATTTTCACGATAGCATTAGCGAGCCTCAAGTTCGAATTTTCGAATCCCAAATACAGCAAAAATCTTGGGTAAAATCAACAAAATTCATATCCCGAGAGCAAGCCATGAAAGAAATGGGAGATAAATATGATCCCGATTTTATGAATTTTGTTAAAACTGTGCAATTGCCATTAAGTGTCGAAATTTATCCTAAGTCTGAATATGCCAAATCAGAATTCCTCAACAAAATGGCCGTTTATTTCAAATCCAATCCGATGGTGGAGGATGTTATTTTCCAAAAAAACTGGTTGGAAAACATTTCTCAAAATATCGTTAAGATACAATATGCACTTTTTTCTATTGCAGCACTGTTAATATTAGTGTCTATCATCCTGATTCAAAGCAATGTAAGATTAGGAATTTATGCTAATCGCCATACCATCAAAAGTATGCAGATGGTTGGAGCAACTAACGCGTTCATTATTCGTCCATTTGTATTAAAATTCATTCAATATGCATTAATTGCAATTCCCATTGCTGGCGTTTCTATTTGGGCTTTGTTTTGGCTTTTACCATCAATCAACGAAATCACAGGAATTGAAATTAGTCAATCCACAGACTTGAGTTTTACCCAAGTAATTGTTGAGCATATTGACTTGAACGATTTGATTTTTATCTCTATTGCCATTTCTGTTTTTGGTGTTTTGTTGGCTGCATTGGCTAGCTGGATATCCACCCGAAAATTCCTAAAAACGAAAATCGAAAATCTTTATTAAATTTGTAGAAATCAACTTATTAATTAAACCGACTAAATCCTACTCTAATATGGCTATCAAAGAAAATAAATCTAATACTACCAACCAACCTAAGGTCATGATATTCAATAAAAACAATTATTTAATGACCGCAATCAGCTTAGGCATTGTAGTACTTGGTTTTGTGTTAATGAGCGGAACTGATGGCGACATTTACGATTTTAGAAGAACCGTTATCGCACCTATTGTGGTAATTGCTGGATTTGTTGTTGGTATCTACGCCATTTTCTACAAAAAGAATTAACCCAAATTCATGACTTTTGTCGAAAATTTAATCCTTTCCGTCGTAGAAGGATTAACAGAGTATTTGCCCGTAAGCAGTACGGGTCATTTAATGATGTTTCAACATTGGTTAGGAATTAACGATCCAAATATTGATACTTACATCATATCCATCCAATTTGGAGCCATACTTTCCGTTGTATTCCTCTATTGGAAGCGTTTTTTTCAAAAAAACTGGCTTCCTTTTTACACTAAATTGTTTATCGGATTTATTCCAGCCGCAGTTTTAGGTTTGCTGTTTGACGATGTTTTGGAGTCATTATTACAAACCCCTATCATCGTTGCATTCTCGTTAATTTTGGTTGGGATTTTCTTGGTTTTTATGGATAAAATCTTAAAACCTGGCGAAAAAACAGTAGATAGTATGACCTACATCGACGCATTCATAATCGGAATTATTCAATCTTTCGCTATGATTCCTGGAACCAGTCGTTCTGCATCTACAATAGCTGGTGCCTTGGGAAGAAAATTATCTAAAACTGCGGCGACCGAGTTTTCATTTTTTTTGGCTATTCCCACGCTTTCCGCAGCAGCAGGATATAAAATGTTAAAAAATTGGGATACTCTATCTGCCACGAACCTATCAGATATTGCTATTGGTAATGCCTTAAGTTTTATTACCGCCTTTTTCGCTGTTAAGTTCTTTATACAAATGGTGCAAAAAAACGGTTTTCACATTTTTGGTTATTATCGAATCATCATAGGTATGGTTTTTCTATTTACTCTTTTGTAAATTAGAAGGGTTGTTCAAGACACCTAACTATGCATTCATTTTTTCGGTTTACTAATTTCAGTCTAGTTTCAATTCTCCGCACGTTTCTTTTCTTCCTTTTGGGGACGCAAGTAATTTCAGTTTTTTCGCAAAATCAAACGGCTTCAATAGCATTGGCCAGATTAAAATATCAAGGTGGTGGAGATTGGTACAGCAGTAAAACGGCATTAAAAAACTTGGCGATTTTCTGTAATCAAAACTTAAAGACTTCCCTCAAAACTCAAGAATCAATTGTTGATGTTGGTTCAGATGAATTATTTCAGTTTCCCTATGTATTTATGACCGGACATGGGAACGTAGTTTTCAATGAAGATGAAGCAGCGAATCTCAGAACTTATTTAATGGGTGGAGGATTTCTTCATATCTGCGATAACTACGGTATGGATGCATTCGTTCGCCGCGAAATGAAAAAAGTTTTTCCCGAATTGGAATTCAAACCCATACCCTTTTCACATCCTGTATATCATCAAAAATATGATTTCAATAACGGTGTTCCCAAAATCCATGAACATGAGGGGAAACCGGCTGAAGGATTGGGTTTGTTTTGGAAAGGTAAATTGGTTTGCTTTTACGATTATGAATCTGATTTAGGTAATGGATGGGAAGATCCCGAATTGTATAATGATCCTGAATATAAAAGAAAATTGGCACTCCAAATGGGTGCCAATTTAATTAGTTTTGCCTTGTTAGGACGTTAAATTCTGTTAACTCTATTGCTTTCTGTGAATACTTTAAAGAGGGTCGACTCATTTCGAATTCACCATAGTTTTTTATTTCTCTACCCGATTATCGAATCTCTCTCACCCAAACATTCGGCACAGATCCTTCAAAATAGAACGTACCCTTATTCGCGTCTTTTTCATTGGTGAAGTACTTTAAGAATACATAGAAACTCTTGTTTCTTGGATCGTATACTTTAAATGCATTCACTTTCTTTAAATACAAAGATTTGATTTGAAGATTGGCTTTTTCTTCCGAAGCATGTAATCCTGCAACCAAGTAATAACCAGGCTCTGGCTTCAATTTTGGTATCGGTGGCAATTGTATACCCGATGTATCATTACCAAATCCGAAAGCTTCTAAATCCTCGATTTTCTTAACTATAACATCCTTTTTAATGCGCTCGCTTGGTGAATTTCCTTGACCTTCGCCGTCTCCTTCACTTTCATCATCTCCGTCTTTCTTACCTCTTTTACCTTTTCCGTTGCCGTCTTCATCATCGTCATCGCTATCTTCATCTCCACTACCGCCTTTACCTTTACCAGCTCCTAGAGCAGCAAAACCAATACGAGTTGTGAATTCATGCATAGGACCTAATAATCCTCTTTGTTGTCCATCTGGAACTGTGTAAGAATAGGAAACTTTGATGTCTTCTTGTGGCGCAAATCCTAAGTTGAATCCTGCTTGCCAAATATTATTCACTCCAAAGCCCATCCAAACTATATCATCGTAATCTACTGATACATTGAACTGATAGTATAAATAATCCCAATTAAACATGCCCACATGAACTGCTGGCTTCAAAGTGAAATTATCATCGATTGGCGCGTCATATCCCATAATAAAATTAGCTTGCGATTGTAAATCATAACTTGCAGCATAATTGTAGTATGAATAATCGAATGTAGGCTGAGGCAAACGCGTTACCGACAATCCTGTAAAGAAACGATCGGTTTTGAAGTAAGCAGATGCTCTTAGATCGGCACGAACCACAGGAGGACTAAACATCAATGCGGTTATTTTCGCATCATTATCATCGTAATAAATGGCTTTGGAAGGATCAAAATTTTGAGATAATACTCCCACACTTACACCTAAAGCTAATTTTGAATTCGGTGTTATTCCAATATTGTATGCGTATGTGGCATAGGCATTATGCATTTCTGAGAATGCTATATTCTCTTTCATATACATCAAACCGAACGCTGTATTGGATTTGGGCAGTGGCATTGCTGAATTAAACAATGTATGCTGTGGTGCCCCAGGAACATCCATGAACAGTTTATTGTAATATAGCGAAGCATATCCTTCATTGGTTCTTGTAATAGCCGCTGGAATGATCGCTGCATGATCCATATAAAACTGATCCAAGCGAGCCCCCATTTGCCCAAAGCTATTCGCAATTACACCAATGATTGCGTAGGTAAGTATGGTGATTTTTTTCATTTTATTGATTCAAAAACGATGAATATTGGTTGTTTGTTGTTTTGTTGTTATTTCCATTGAACTGGAAGTTAAAATATATTGCTGTTTACTTCACTTCCAATTGAACTTTTCTATTTTCTGAGGATATACAAGTATTTCTATGTTAATGCGATTCCCTGTGAAACTATCTAACTAATTGAATATAACCTTTAAATATTTCCTTCGTATATCTATTCTTCATGTAATAAAAATACACACCCTCAGGTACTTCATTTCCATTTTGATCCTGTCCAGACCAATCATGTTGATAATTATTCGATTCCCAAACGCGCTTACCTTGACGATCTGAAATTACAATATCATACAAATGAATATCTGGAATATCAATTAAGTTCCAAGTTTGATTCTGCTGATCACCATTGGGTGTAATGATATTGGGAATTTTAACTAACGGAGGATCGATGATCTGAACCACTACTGAGTCGATATCATAACAACCATTGGAATCCAAAGCAGAAACATAGAATGTCATACTATCTGTCAATCTCTTGGTAGTAACTAAAGCTAATGTAGAATCTTCAAAATATTCTCCTGGGAACCAACGAATATTGATCATCGCTTTATCTACTCGCAATTTAGCCTGTCTTCCACGGTAGATAATGGTATCCGAATATGCCTTTATATCAGCAGCTTGATAGGCATAAACTTGAACTGAATCGTACCCCTTACAAACCCCACCATTTATTACTTCAAATCGGTAATTTCCAGTTTTTGATAATCCCTTATATGATGCGGTATCACCATCATCGTACCAATAAATAGAGTCTCCACCAGAAATCAAGAAGAACGCCGAATCACCTTTACATAATGGCATACTACCCGAAACAATTTGCCAACTTACATTGGGATAATCCGCTAAGGTATCCAATACCTTGATTATAGAGTCGGCACATCCGTTTTCCGTAAATATGGTATACTTCACATTCCAAGGACCCTTATTCTTATATAAAGATTTTAGCATGGTTTGATTAGAATCCAAATCTCCATTTCCAAAATCCCAAGCTCTCAAGACTATTGGACGTTCGGATTGACTGATTGTATCGGTGAAGGAAACACTATCTGGCATACATTTTCCAGAATAATCAAATCCTGCCTTTGGCGAAGGATGTATTACAATTTGTTGAACGGCACTATCATTACAACCGTGAATATTTTCAACATATAAAGCCACATTGAACGTATCTGGTTTTAAGTAAGTTTTTGTAGTAGAAATGGCCGGTTGCTCAAACACACTATCTCCAAAATTCCAGCGGGAGAACTTAATGGTATCATAAACATCAACACCATAATTATAGTTAAACGTGTAATTATGCCCGTTAAAACACTGCACTGTGTCGTTGCCTGCAACATTCAAATCTAACCCCATGGTAGGTTTAGGATTGTAAAACGATTGAATTGTACTCACCATGGAATCCTCACAACCCGCCAAGGATTGTCCCACTAATTTCAAGGTGTATGATCCTGGATTGGGGAGTAGATATTTAAAATTCGTATCGTCGCTGATATATTTATTGTCTAGGAACCAAAAATACATCATACTGTCCTTGTGGGGCCAACGTTGAATTTGACGACGTAAAGCAGTTGAATCTCCAAAACACACTTGTTGAACATCCCATGCTGGTGAAGGTTTTGGAGAAATGATTACATCGCGGTAAACTACATCAGTACATAAATCCGTGGTTATTACTCTCAGTTGTATTTTATATTTTCCAGCTTTTGGATAGGTAAAAGTTGTAATTCGGTTGGAATCAATCAACCCACTTCCCCCGGGTGGTTTCCAGTTAAAGTCCCATAAATATTGATCAATGGTTCCACCAAAACTCACTACTGAAGCTGTAGCATCCGCGTTCATGATTTCATTATCGCAGGTATCATTTAATCGAATAACCGGAAACGGCTTGGGGAAAATATTTATATCTTTATATGGAAGCGAATCAATACACCCATTGATAGTTTCTACAATCAAATACACTCTATTGGGACCAGGATGAGCATTTTGAAACACCCAATCTTTCTTGGAAGTTTGCCAAGGAGTTCTCAACCCTTCGTAGTTCCACATCCATTTCAGCGGTGCATTGGTTGCTCCTGGGTATGGATTTGCGGTCATATTATTCACTCTCAATAATGAATTAGGCGGGGTTTCACACTGGTCCAACGCATCAATTGCGGGTACCGGTTTACCGTAGATTATTATATCACGAACATCGGATGCTATACAACCCCTATTGGTAGTTCTAGTTGCAACTACTTTGTATGAACCTGCCAACATTAAAGTATACTTGAATGTATCCATGGATGCAACGGGATTACTCACCGTTTTTGTTGGTTCAGGTGTCAACCCCTGAATTTTCCAAACTGTTTGCACCAAAACATCATTATTTGGATTCCGGGTTCCCAATAAAGAAGTTTCAAAGTTATCAATCATCCAAAATTGTTCTTCTTGACAGATTGTTAAATCATCGAATGTATCTTTTCCGTTGTGGGGATATCTAAAAACCTCCACTCCGTTAAATCCTGTCAATTTCGGAGTTACACCTACTGTGAACAACAAATTAGCTTCATCGCTCACATTAGAACCATTAGTAATTTTCAACTTGATGGTATACGTTCCCGCATGATTATAAATATGCCATGGGTTGGGACCAGGATTCGCAGCAGATGGAATAGTTTTCCCTGCAACAGTACCAGTATATGCTTCATCTCCAAATGTCCATTGATAAACCACATTGGATGCATTTTGAGATTTGTTGGTAAATTTAACGGTATCACCTACACAAGCTTTGAACATGTTTACATCAAAACTAGCCATAGGATCCGTAAAACCTAGGGTATTCACCCCACCAATGGATGTTGTACTTCCTTTTCTATTACCCAATACAAAATAACCTAAAGAAGGGGTAATGGTTGCATCGGATGTTATGGTTCCTTTTCTTGACGCCGTTCCTCCTTGTTTTACGATTGCCCAAGTTGGTGGCGTTGTTCCACCTGGATTTTGCAATAACTGTAGTTTGGTATGGTCATAAACACCATCATTCGTTGAAACCGAGTCAAAATGAAACGTTAATTCAAATGAATTTGCTTCAGAGCCTGTAGCGTTGGTATTTGCAAACCAATGGTTCAAAACAGAAATATTCCGAGTTGTTGTTGGTATACTAGCAGAGAATGGAGGTGCTGTGGGAGTAAATTGCATATAAAACCATCGATCTGGCACAATGGTCTTATTAAATCCTTCTAAATCAACGGGACGGTAATTTCCGCCAACTCCGATTGGCCAACGAAATGTTTTTGTGGTATTACCCGTATGATGCATGTAAAATCCAGGTTCTACAAAACTATTTTTATTTCCACCAGTAACTTTTGCGTTTGTTAATGTATGCAATTCAACGTTAGCCGTTGTTACCGCACATATTCCTTGCCACAAACCCAACGAATCGATCACTTCTAACCTACTTCCGGCACTACCATTTACGGTAAGCTTTTTGGAAGTACCAAGCATCCGAATTGAATTCACAGAAACGGTACCCGATAGTGTAAATTTAACGGTTTGAGAAATAGCAGCAATTTCAGGATAGGTTCCTGAAGAAATCACCACTTCATCGGTTGCTCCAGTTAAAGAACTTAGCGCTTTGCCAATCGTTTTAAAAGGCGCACCTGCTGATTGCCCATTGTTGGTCGCATCATTCCCAGTTGTAGCCACATACCAGGTCTGCTGAGCTTGTATCAAATTGGGGCCAAAAAGGAATAAAATGAAGGTGAAAATGTATTGTAGAATTCTATTTCCCATGTATTATTTTTAAAAGTGCTATCCTAGGATAGACGTGAATTTACACTATTTGTGCGAACCCTCCAAAAAGATGAGATTGCTATGACAAACAAACTCAATTTTTTCAGTGATTCGCACAAATTATTACTAATCAATTAATTTAAAATGGTAAATCGTCGTCTGAACTACCCGACGTTGCAAAAGGATCATTAACTACCTCGCCAGTAGTTGCAAATGGATCTGTTGCATTTGAATTTGACATAGATCCCATACCCGAGTTCATAGGCATACCACCCTGCTGACCAGGACGTTCTACTTTCCAAGCACGCACCTCGGTATACCAACGTTGGTTGTATTCACGACTTTCTAAATCGACACCAATATTGATAAACTCACCCATTTGTATGTTATGAGTTGCAATTTTTGCTCCCCAAACGGAAAAACACACTTTTTTAGGGTATTGACCTTGTGTTTCTACTACATATTCTTGCTTTTCCCAAGTACCGTTTTTGCCCTCACCCGTTTGCTTAGGCAGTATTTGAATAACTTTTCCAGATAACTCCATCGAACAAAAATAAGAATTAACTGTTAAAAAATCACATTCCGCTTTGTCCGTTTTCTTGTTTTAAGTCTTCGTTTTTGATTTTTAATTCACGTGGATTCTTTACTTCGGATTCTACTTTACCGAATTTATAATCAAAATTCACCCGTACGCCCCAAACATTTAAGTTACGATCTTGGTTGAATGTGAAACCATTACCTACATTTTTTGTTTTCAAATTGATTACGGGTGTAAACGGGTTGTCTAATCCAAAACCCAATCCCCACTTATCCTTGTTGTATCTACGTTTGATACCAATAGTGTGAAACAACCAGTTTTGAGTATATCCCTGTAAGGAAAATGTAGGAGCATTAACACGACCAAAAGCCTCTACTGCCCATTTTTCATTGATATTGTAATTGGCTCTCAATCCCATACTGTACATCCACCCTTTTGCAGATACACCTGCAACAGCGCCTGTATCTACGGTACTAGAAATTTCAACAAAGCTTAATCCGCCGTTAACAAATACACTCCAATCCTTTCCTTTTAAATTCATATTCAAGTCAAAACCATTATTGCGATTTTTACCAATATTGCCATACGTAGTCACATAAACTCTGTTTTCATTCACCGTACGATATGTTTCAATAGCGTTATCTACTCGTTTATGAAAGAAATTGATGCCGAATCCACCCACTTTTGTATAATTACCGAACGATAATTCGTAATTATCACCAATTTCTGGTTCTAGATAAGGATTACCTTGTTGAATATTCAACGGATCACTCAAATTGGTATAGGGATTTAAATAAAACAAGCTAGGTCTTTGAATTCTGCGATTGTAATTAAATCGCACAAATCCAGCCATCCCAAACTTTCTTGATATTAAGAAGGATGGGACTAAATTGGCATATGGCTGTCCATTAAATTTACTATTTTCTGGCTTGGTCAACTCGCCACCGAATTCGGTGAACTCATAACGTGCACCCACACGAACAGAGTAATGCTTTAAAAAATTATACCCTAATTGAGTATAAACTGCATATACATTTTGATAATAACTGAATTCATTATTTCGATCTTCAATGGATCGATAGTTTTTATCGCTATAATTAAAACTATCGAAGGTGTAGTCGGATGTAACTATACGACCAATAAATTTAGCTCCCGACTCCCACGTAGTATTGGCATTTAATGGCTCAACCCAATCCATTTGCAAAGAATTTTCCAAATTAATACCCAAGTTGTGACTTCGTTCTTTCCAAAATGAAATGCTCGAATTATTCAATCTGTCTGCCCAATAATCATCCAGCGAATTTCCTTGAGTACTCAATCCCGAAACCGAAAACTCCCTTCCTTTCTTCTTGGCCTGGTAGCGATAATCGAACCCTACATCGTAACCATAACCATTATTGGACCTATCTGTTTTTTGCGACCAAAGAAATGCCAATGTACTATCAATTGGACCTAATTGAGTACTCCAGTTATTGTAGGAATTTCTCAATCTACCGTTACCAGAAACTGTAAAAATTAGAGATTGTCGATCACTAATTTGGTAATCTAATCCCACGGTCAATCTAGGTCCACCACCCCAATTCGTTTGATCGCTAACTTGCATCATTTTAAAGGTTTCACCCGAAGCATTGGTATTAATTCGTTCGGTAACTTCATCTCCCCAACTCCTCCAAAAGTGACTTCCTAAATTCACAGACACATTCGTTTTGCCTTTTTGATAAGAATACTGTCCGCCTAAATGTGCAGATCGTGTACCCAAACCCATTCGCATATTACCAGCACTTCCCTGCAGTTTTTTATTCTTCATGATGATATTTATAATACCACCTGAACCCTCTGCATCGTATTTGCTCGATGGATTGGTTATTACTTCAATTTTTTCAATATCATCGGCTGACAGTGAACGCAGTGCATCCGCTGGATTTCCAGTCAGCAAACCCGATGGGCGGCCATTTACTAAAAACCGAACATTTCGATTGCCCCGCATACTTACGTTACCGTCCATATCCACTTCCACCATAGGTACTTTGGAAAGCAAATCACTGGCAGACGCACCCTTGCTGGTAACATCTTCTGCCGCATTATACACCAATTTATCGGCTTGATTTTCAATTAAATTCTTTTGAACTCGAATTTCAACAGCTTCTATTTTCTCGGAGGAATCTAATTTTTTTCTTTCGGGGGATGTTGAATCTGCTGTATTTCTAGTTTGTCCAAATACCGACAGGGAACTCATCAAACCCAACAACACAAAAACTCGTACATTTCTATTTGGGGATATTTCATTCATCTTTCCAATAACAATCATTATTCTATTTGTATTTTTTTATTGATTTATAATCAGTACAACAATATTCCATTTTTCAAGGAATTTAAGATTTATTCCAAAATTGATCTATTCTATTTGATAAAGGCTCTACAATTATTAATAATCGCGCCTTTGTCAACCGCCAAAATAGTCTCAATGTTATACGCTTCTCAATGTTAAACGCTTCTCATTGCCTCAACAGGGCTCATTCGAGCTGCGGCTTGAGCCGGCAAAAAACCCGCTAACAATCCCACCACAAACGAAGTAACCACACCCATGTAAATATCTTCTAAACCTAGGCTTAATTCAACACCGTTTCCCATAGATTGTTTTGCAAAAACATCTAAAACCATTAAAAGAAGCCAGACAAAAATCAAACCTATACCCCCACCAGCTATTGATAGCCAAACGGATTCAAGTAAAAATTGAGTGCGAATAAACCAGTTTTTAGCACCTAAACTCTTTTGAATTCCAATCTCCCTTGTACGTTCTTTTACCGAAACAAACATGATGTTAGCAACACCAAAACTACCTACCAACATTGCAAACCCTCCAATAACAATTCCTATTTTTTGAATTTGACTGAACATGCCCGAAATAGCATCTGTTATCATGGTCATTTGGTTTACGGAGAAATTATTTTCTTGATTGGGTTTGAGTTTCCTAAACTGACGCATCAAACGATTCACTTCAATTTTCAAGTCATCCAATTTCCCACCTTTACCTGATTTCACCATGATTTGTACCTCATTTGCGTATCGATAAGGCATTATACCTAAAGCCCATTTGGAAGGAATAAAAACAGCATCATCAACTGAACTTCCCATCATGTTGCTTCCTTGATACTCACATACACCCACAACTGTTGCA
The DNA here is from genome assembly GCA_964415065.1 of uncultured Rhizobium sp. Taxonomy (GTDB): domain Bacteria; phylum Bacteroidota; class Bacteroidia; order NS11-12g; family UBA955; genus VMCP01. The sequence goes on along the minus strand of CAYPYX010000002.1, from coordinate 79,290 downwards.
ACGAAACTTCCAATTCTAACTTGCTTTCCCAATGCAGACGATCCTGGGAATAAACTTCGAGCAATGTCGTTTCCTAAAATTACAACCGCTCTACCAGCGGAACTTTCATCCCCCGAAAAATACCTTCCCTCCGAAACCGGAACATCTTGAACTTGGTTGTAATCGTGCGATATACTGCGGATATTGGCCGATTTTACCGCCTCTTTACCTGCTGATATATCTCGATTAAAATTATACATAAAAGCTATAGAAGAGTAAAGCTCAGGGTCCAACCTGCGACTTAAAAATTCTGCTTCCTCTGGCGAAGATTCTGGACGCTTCAAAAAATTCCACCAAGGATAATTTTCACCAAAATCATCCCAAGACCATTTTTGAACGAATAAAACATCGGAACCATATTTTGAAAATTGATTGTTCAAACTTTTTTCCAATGAATGAACCAATGCATAAACGGAAACTACACAAAAGATACCTATAGTAATACCCAGCACTGACAAAGCACTTCTTAGCTTGTTGTTGACTAATGCCATTAGCGACATTTTCAACGCTTCACCATAAACTGGAAATATGCGCATAAAACACAAATTTACGAATTACCATAGGAAAGACCCATGATAAAACAATAACTTTTCGATAAGCGTACCATTAATTCCAACGGATAGTACAATTACTTATTCCCCGTTGTATCTCTTGATTTTCGTTTGAACGTATCAAATTCACGGCGATACAATATACCTGTACCTAATGTATTTCCTGAAACACCGTTGGTTGTAGTGGTGTTGTTATTTTGCAGTATGAGGTTGTTGGAACGAGAAAACGCTTTCAATCTCCAATTTTCATCGCGCGTTTTATATTCCAAATTAAAGTTAATAGGGACAGCCACGCTATTCACCAAAACCGCCACTGTAGGGTCATAATTCAAATCCAAACGCAAACGATCCGATAAAAACCATTCGCTATTTACAAAAACTTGAGTATTACTGCTTCCGCTGGCACTTCTTACATCATCGAGATTCACTTGAATACGAGTGGGAATTCCGTATTTAGAAAACAAGTCATTTACCACCGAACTAGCTAACGTAGACACACTATTCCCAGCAAACCCAGCACTGCTAAATGAAGAACTAGGCGCTGCAGATGCCGCCGCAAATGATGGAGGTAAAAAGTTCCCAAACAACAATAAAGCGATAGATTGTCGCATGGTTTCATCTTTATCTGATCGAATTCTCTGAATAACAGAATTTACCTCAGCGGCAGCAGTACCCGATGTAGTTGCTAAATCAGGAGCTTGAATATCGAAACCAATATTGGGGCCGAATAAGTTACCCGTCATATTAAGTGTAGATACAAAGCGAGTAGCGGGATAACTGCTACCCGAAGACCCGGCACTTATCATCAAAGTAGAAGGTGAAATTTTCTTTTCGAATGACCCGCTTAAATCAACTTTAGCATTAAATGGATCACCTTGCCAAGTGATATTACCACCTTTATTTACATTAATCTTCTTTAATAAATTGATACCGGGCAACGAAAATGCATATTCGCCGGATTCAATATTGTATCTACCGAACAAATAAATTTTCTCATCGCGATCATAGATCAAACGCATATTACCATCCCCGAAACCCTTAATGATGTCGCCCAATTTTTTATCAATTACAAATTGCACTTCCGCTTCCGATGTTGCCTGAACATCTAAAGTTATCTTTCCCAAAGCATCATCTTCAGTTTCTGTTTTCTTGAGTGATTTTTTTGATTTTTCAGTTCTAGACACAAAAGATATCGAACCCGAAACGTAATTAGATGAAACCTGAGGGTATTGGATAGCTAATTTGGTTTTTTTCCTGGTTTTCAGAGCAATATCCATATCAATTTCTGAAAACAAACCGTAAATGTGAGCATTTCCATCGGCAAAAGCGGTACCATAAAACAGATCATTCATTTGCTCTGTGGTTTGCAACACTTTCATATTCTTCAAGCTATCTAACTTCAAATCCAAAGCAAAATCAGTGAAGTTCTCGTGTGTTAATGCCAAGTCCATTAATCCAAAGTTCTTCTTGGTATCATCATAAAACTTTATGGGACGCATGGTAAATAAACCTTGATCCGTTAATTTAAAATTACCCGACATGCTGTATTCCGTGCCTAAGTAATCTACACCCAATCGCGCTCCGTTCACCGTGATTAATCCAACCAATTTCGGCCTTCGCGTGGTTCCTGTAATTCGGACATTTCCACCAATATTACCGGATTTAAAGGTTACAATTTCCGTTAAAAGTGGCTGTAAAATGTTTAATTTAGACTGCATAGGAATCACACCTAAAACATCCAATTCCGCGTCACTACCCTCTTTTAATTGAACGTATCCTTTGAAGTTTGTACGTTCTAATGGCCCATTCCGGAAGTTGGCCAACACTTTTAATTGGCCTGGTGTGCGGGTTTCTTCAACAGCCAACCCGAGCGCGCCATAATCAAATCCTAAATACTTCAAACGATTCACATCTAAATTACCTAAGAAATGAAAATCAGAAAGAACCGAACTAATTTTTAAATTTCCGTTTACTTTAAAACTGAGACTATCGAAGGTTCCTTCCGGAAAAAATGGTTTCAATACTTTTTGAGAAATATTACTGAACTCAATTTTCAATGTATCGCGAGAATTATTGGATATATCTCCCTTTAACTCCAAATAATGTCGGTCGTCTGCTAAAAAGAAATCGTGTAAATGCCAATGATCCTCATTGAAATCAATGCTGGCTTGATCATCTAATTTCCATGTTTGATCATAAATTTTCAACACGGTTTTCTTAAAGTCTAAGTTGGCTGTTTTTTCTGATATGGAGCCGTTTCCGCCCAATTTCAAACCATATCTGTTCAATTTGTCGTGCAACACAGATGAAATGGTATATCCTCCATTGGTGATTTCAAATGCTAATCCCAGTGTATCATAAACAGTATTTTCCACCAATACGTAATTCGTTGAAAACTTGGATTTTAACAAACCATTCGCTGTAGGTTTTTGAATAGAAACCACTGCGCGTTCCATATAAATTCTGCCGTATTCAATCGACATTGGTCCAATTTTCAAATCGCAAATATTATTTGGTGCATAATAGCTGCCTCGAATACCCACTGGACCCAAATACAAACCGGGTACTATAAACGCTTCGATCCAAGAAGTTTGAGGAATATATAAGTCGATATCAATAGAATCTAACAAGGGTTGATTGATATCTGTAAAACGTTCAGGCGCCAAATTATGCGCAAAATGTTGAAACCATTGAGGTGTATTCGAGAGCTTCCAAGGACCTTTAATCGTACCATCTACCCAATCACCTCTAAACTCGAGCAATGCATTACTGGGTCGGTTAATGGATTGAAATCTTAATTGAAATTCATCTTTTCCTCGTTGCAATCGAAAATCCGACAGACTAACATTTCCCGACAAATCGTCTAATGTCCACCCTTGTAAATTCGCAGCATAATTTCCTCCGAAATTCAAACTCACTGTATCAAATCCAAGCTGCTTTAGATCTACTTTATTCACTCTTCCCGACAAATTCCATAGGGGTCGGTCTGAAAACAATTGATCAAACTGTATGTTCGAATTTAACTTAAATACCGGATCATCGGCTAAAACACTGGCTGTCAAATTCCCATCAAACAAACTACCAGAGGCATGAATTTTATTTACAATTCGATCGTTAATTAATGCTTGACTCAATTGGACATCGAAATCAGAAACTGCGGTTTCATCAAAATTGTAACCCTCAGCAATAATTTCGGCATCCACCGATTTGAATGCTTTAAAATCTTCACTAAATGCACCGGGATTGAATTGCTTTACTAAACCATGTGCTTTGTAGGCCAAACTATCGTCAATACGTTTATGATCGATAAAAAAATGTCCATCGTAAGTTCCAATTGCCGTTTGACATTCGCCTTTAAAGTCAACCGAAGTCATGGGTATATGAAAGAATGCATTGACTAAAGCATCCCCAAAAGGAACTAAGGAGGGAGTAAATGTTTCGACTTCAAGTATTTTTTGAATGTCTACTTGTTTGAATACACTTTCCGTGAGTAGAACTTCATTGATCATTTGATCGGTGTGTACCACATCAAAAATATCGAGTTCCGCAGTCAAACGCGACCCCATAGGTGTTGTAATTCGACAATCTCTGGATTTCAAATGCATTAAAGGACCTTTTAGGTGCAGTTGCGCATTGAGGTCAATGGAATGATCTTTCAACCATGGTATAAAATACCCAACATCCGATAATCGAATTGTGCTTCTATCTACACCAATCGAGTAAATTACCTGTTCGTAATGGTGATTAATACTTCCGGGTTTAGACCAATCCATAGAAAAATCGCCTGAAATTTGCGTGATACCCGACTGTAATTTGAGCGGTTTAAGTTTTAAGATTCCACCTTTTATTGCTAAAATTCCCTGAAGTGAATTAACAGGGAAGCCAGAGCGTTCTTGAGCTTCCAGATGATTGATATCCAACTCAAATCCCTTTGCATCGGAAATTTCTCCTGCCGAAATTTCAGCATTCAAGCTTGAAAAACGAATGTAATCTGGATTGAATTCACCCTTAACATTGGTTTTTAATGGTGATTTTCCGTAGAAATAGCAAAATTCCGACTCAATTAGGTTAATATTCGATAGAAACACATCCCACGACTTACCCGTTGTGGGCATAGTATCTTGAGTAAAATATTCTTCAATAAATTCGTAATTGAGTTTGTTTTCACCCGGATATTCACCCATTTTTACCAGTAATTTGTAGAAGTCCAAATCACTTATCAACATTTTTTTCTTAGAAATGGAAGCTTCTTGAATTCTAAAATCCAGGGTTTTTGAATATAAAATAGTATCCGAATGTTTATCGTAAATACAAATTGATTCCAGGTGAAAGTTTCTCAAAAAATCAACTTCCACACCGCCAATTTCAATTTTTGTCCCTAATTCTTTACCAAATTCTTTGGCTAAATATTGGGTAACTTTGGTTTGCACAATCTTATTGCGAGTAAGTACAGCCAAAACACTAGAAAGAAATACTACGATCAGCAGAGATCGTAATATAAACTTTCGTAATTTTGAGCCTCGTCTTTTCAAACCTATCAAAGTTAATATTTACAAAATTTGGGCAATCCACCAATGCAATCCGATTCCATTATATTAGGCATTGAAAGCAGTTGCGATGATACATCCGCCGCTGTTCTAATTAACGGCAAAGTGTGTTCCAACATTACAGCAAATCAAGACGTTCATCGAAAATTTGGCGGTGTTGTTCCAGAATTGGCTTCTAGAGCTCATCAGAGCAACATCATTCCGGTTATTGATCAGGCCCTGAAAACCGCTAATATTGATAAAAATCAAATTTCTGCCATTGCTGTAACCCAAGGTCCTGGATTAATGGGCTCATTAATTGTTGGTTTGAATACGGCCAAATCGCTATCCATGGGCTGGAACATACCCCTCATCGGAGTGAATCACTTACAAGCTCATGTGGCGGCTTTGTTTATTGACCACGAAGTAGAATTTCCCATGTTGTGCCTTTTGGTTTCCGGGGGACACACGCAATTGGTTTGGGCCGAATCATTTACACACACCGAGATCATTGGTGAAACCATCGATGATGCTGTGGGTGAAGCTTTCGACAAAGCATCCAAACTTATGGGGTTAGGTTATCCAGGTGGACCCATTATTTCCAAATTAGCAGCCTCGGGAAATCCAACTCGATTCCAATTCAACGATTCTCAAGTAGGTCCATTTGATTTTAGTTTTTCAGGTGTAAAAACTTCACTTTTGTATTTTTTGAGGGATGAAATGGCCAAGAATCCTAAATTTATTGAAGAAAACCTAAACGATATTTGTGCCTCTTATGAAAGTATATTAATTCAAATGCTGATTAAGCGGTTTAAAAATGCCTTGTTGGCAAAGAAGCCTAAAAGCATATCTATCGCAGGAGGCGTTTCTGCAAATAATAAATTGAGATCCGCCGTGAATGAACTATCCATAAAATATAAAATCCCGGCCTACATTCCCGATTTTCAATATTGCACAGATAATGCTGCCATGATTGCCAAAGCTGGACAGTACTTGTTGGAAGCTGAAAAATTCATTTCCTATGATGCACTACCCTATTCTCGAAGTTGAATCATTATAAATCATTTAGCTAAACTAAATTTGCTATCAACCGTATAAAACCATTCAGCATAATTGCGTAAGGTTCCCATCCCCAATAATTCGTCCCAAAATGTTAAAACCTCAAATTGAAGAAATAAAAAACGGTAATGAACGGCACATCGCTCGAGCAATTAGCTGGGTAGAAAATAAATCCGACGGTTACTTGGAATTGCTGAAACAATTGAATGGCCATACAAAAGTTATTGGGATTACCGGACCACCAGGTGCAGGTAAAAGTACCCTTGTAAATGCACTGGTGCAACATTGGTCAGACCAAGGTCAACGCATTGCCATTTTAGCTGTTGATCCGTCCAGCGTTTTCAATTTCGGTTCGTTATTGGGCGACCGGTTAAGAATGCAAAATCTCTTCTTATTGCCCAACGTTTATATCCGCTCGATTTCATCTCGCGGATCTTTAGGAGGTTTATCTGCATCCATTATTGAAATTGTTGAAGTCCTAAAACATGCTCCATTTGATCGAATAATTATTGAAACGGTCGGGGTTGGACAGAGTGAAGTCGAAATAGCAGGAATTGCAGATACAACCGTAGTAGTATCTGTTCCCGAAAGTGGTGATGAAATTCAAACGTTAAAAAGTGGTGTAATGGAAATTGCGGATGTTTTTGTTGTTAACAAATCCGACCGAGATGGAGCATTAGCGTTTGTATCGTATTTAAAAAAATTAGCACATTCTAGAGCAACTTCAAACTGGGAAGTTCCCGTAATTGCAACACAAGCATTGTCAGGAATTGGAATTGATGAACTTTCTAATGCTATTGATCAACATGCACAATTTAACAGTTCACCTGAAAGAAAACTCATGCTACTGGCAGAAAAAGCGCATCTGTTAATTCAACAAAAAAGAATGGCAAATCTTACTGTTAATGCACTGAGAAAACGATTGGAAGTTGAATCTCAACTATCTGGATTCAATTTGTTTAGTTGGATTGAACAATTTTAACGGATATCCATCTACTAAGTGGAATTGCCTTTCAAAAAAACAGGGTAGGTTTATTTAGAATACCTGGGTTTCGTAATTATAGTTGTGACACTGCAACAGTTACTTCAACGATAAGCAAATAACTTATTTATCATCCTCAACTAAAAGTCCATGCTGCTTGAATAAGGTTACTGTAACTGAGCAACCTAGATTAAAGGTTAAATTAAGGCTGTAAAATAACCAATTTGGTTAATGAACCTGGCGTTTTCAAAAAGTACACACCGCTTTGAACCGACTCTACCGTAAGCGACTTTTGATGGGATGAAATCAGACCTCTGCGGATTTCATTACCAGCAGTACCTAACAATACCCACTCAGAACCATTTTCTTCAGGTAACCATTCCACTTGGAAAGTACCGGTATTTGGATTGGGATATACCGAAAGTGCAATGGGCGACAAATTATTAACCCCCACTTTAGCATCTATGATATTCACTGCACAGTTTTCAGATCTACCTATCCATTCGGAATCAAAATCCACTAAAGCCACATTATCTATAACAGTAGAAACCCCTAGTTTTTGGTACAAGTCAATTTGATATTGTACCCAACCACTCGCTTGAGATGGATTAGATTCATATGTTTTTAGATTGGCGGGATTAAAGTTAACCACTAATATCCTTCCTTGTTGAATAGAATACGTTGCTTTATTAGGATAAAATGATTTTAACAGAACTCGTTGCAATGGCAGTTTTACATCTAATGTGTCAACCATTACCGCTCTATTTACTGCATCACCGCCAATATTCTTAAAATCAACAGTATATACCCAGCTTGTCGTTCTGTAATCAATTTTACTTCCAAAATCCGATACTTTTGATACAGCGCCATTGGTATTCCCACGTTTGCCGATCGATAATTTCACACTGTCAGTATTATCGGTTTGATAAGCGTCGTTTTGTGCAAATAAAGAACCCGTTTTTACCAATAATCCATAATTATCTGTTGATTTTGCATTAAACGGAATCTTCGTAAAGATTTGAATGGTTCTGGTTTCAAAAGGCTTCAAATCCAACAATGCGAATGTAGCTTCAATTCCGTTATAATTATCCGCCTCGGGAATACTGTGAAAGTTCGCCAAAGGTAATGCATGCGAAACATGAACTGTGGTGCCATTTAACGATGTAGCACCATGGTTAGTAACCATTAATACTGTCATAACCGTATCTCCAGCGTTCAATTCTACTGGATATAGGGGACGCAATTTAACTTCCAAATCCTTGGTTGTTGGAACCATATACTCACCTAAACTTACCGAGGAATACTTGCCATTTCGCACGCTCGTAGCATAGTTTCCGGCACAAACCGTGTACATATGTCGTTTAGATGTATGCTGCACTGAATAATCACCTTCTGGTAAGCCGATGGAAAAATGTCCATACGCATCTGTCACCACAAAATGAGAAGCATTGGTTGATTTATTGATGATCCGCATTATTGCTGAAGGGATTCCCATTTCATCGGCATCTTTCTTGCAATTCGCATTTTTGTCGTAAAATAAATCCCCAAACAAATTTCCTGAAGCAAATTCTATAGCAGAAAAATATCGAATATCTGTATTTAGCTCGCGGTAATCTCCCCAAACGAAAGCTCCAGTACCCCGTTGTCCTAATTTAAATTGACCTTGAAAACGATTTCCAGTAAATGCATAAATTTGGGTAGCGGGATTAAAATGCAACAACGAAGATCCGTTGCTATTTTTAACGAAGGTTCCACCTAATAATAGTTGCTGATTGCTTCCAGCAATGGTTTTAACATCTGCAATGGAGAACGAATCAAACGAAGGCAATTTTGACCAGGTTCCTTTAAATAATCGGACTTCAGATTTCCCGGTAGAATCAGTACCTAAAGCGGCTATATTCCCGTCAAAAGACGCTAGTTCAAGTACGGAGCCTTTAAACGGGCTTCCAATGCCTCCCCATCCTCCGTTGGCAGCTGTGTAGTAAGCAATGTTACCTGTATTGTCGCCTGCAAAGCGTGAAAAGTCACCTCCAATATATAAACGATTACCCGAAACTAACAAATTGCGAATGAAGCCATTTGCACCTTGTTTGGTTTCATTCATTCCCAAGTAGCGCCATTTACTTCCGTCGTAAGCCGCAATATTTTCCATCCAATTTCCATCAACAGATGAATAAAATTTCCCAGCCACAATCAAACGACCATCGAAAACAGTCATGCAACTGATACCATCGTTTTTTGTTTCGATTACACCCGCTGCCGCTTCCCATTTCCGCAATGTTTCATTCCATTTATATAAATGTGCCATTGGAAAATCAGCGTCTTGGATTGCGTCGGTGATGTACCCACCAACATATACCTGATTGTTGTAATATGCTATTGAATGGAAATTGTATTTTCCCTGAGTACTTTCGGCGCCAGACGGAACCATTAAACCGGGATAAAACTTCCAATAAACCCCATTCCAACGAGCCATAGTAAAATCATTGGTTTGGGAAGTACTCATGTCTTCATACAAAGCGAAATACTCATCCTCGGTAGCAAAAGAAGCTACAACGGGGAATGGCAATCCTGCACCCAACGGATTCAATACTTGAGATTGACCCGCTGAAACAAGTACATAACTGATTACCAAAAGTATAAACTTCCGCATAGTATGCAAATTAGGATATTTTTTTTGAATTTTCTGTAATCTTTTAATCATTAGAATATCCTCCAAAAATAATAACCCGACAAACCAACAGACCAGCCTCTATTAGAAACGGCTGAATTTTCCAAATTCATTGGCGTAATTGCACCTTGAGTATTTACACGAACTCCAATAGAACGTTTCTTGTCTAAATCCTTTTGAATTCCCGCACCCAATTTTGCAGAGAAAACGGAATTTCTGTACAAATCCTTACTTGAATTCTGCAAACTCAAGTCGTAATAATTTAAGCTTGCACCAGAAGTACCAGAAACATAATTGTATCTTAAATTAGCCTCAGTAGTGAACTTCAGTCTACGTGAAATGGGATACTCGTATACTACACCAATGGGAATCGACAACATATTAAATGTTTGAACACCATCGTATTTAACGTTTTGTCCCAAACCAGCATATCCAAAAATTGGATAATTGCCGTATGCATCTGGTTCAAATCCTTGAGCCACACTTACAGGTACACTGTCTCTAAAATCGAAAGATTGCGATGTGCGATTTTGTGTAAAACCAAAACCAGCAGTTACAACCCAATTTTCGTTTATTTGATATCGCAAAGAAGTATGCAATTGTGGAGCAACAAGAGAAACTTCTCCTTCTTTAACTCGCTGCAAATAATTTTTATGAACATATTGACCCAATTGGGGATTTACAGAATAGCTCATCGCTGTTTGATTCATATCGTATCCCACCTCAAAAGCCCAGCGTGACAACTT
>CAYPYX010000002.1:49926-68616 GCA_964415065.1 uncultured Rhizobium sp. | reverse complement strand
TACCGTATCAGGCGAATTGAAAAACAATGCACCTGATACTGCGATGAGAACAACTGTAGCAACTGATGACCAAACTACTCCAATGCGTTTTGAACGACGAGTCTCCAACTTCTCCTCTACTGCGTCCCACAAGAATGATGGAACTTCAGGAGAAAAGTTTTCAAACTTTTCCTTCAATGATTCGTCGATATGTTTAATTCTCTTTTCCAGAGTACTACTTTTTATTTGGTTTTAGTTCTTTGTTCTAATAAATCACGCATCATTTTTCGCGCTCTGCTCAGTATACTTTTCGAGTTGCTCTCGGTAGTATCCAACAAACTTGAGATTTCTTTATGGCTCAAGCCATCGATGGCATACAAGTTCAAAACCGTACGATAATTTTCAGGAATTTGTTTCATCATTTCCAAAACGGTTTCTGGAGTCAAATCATCCATATTTTGTTCCGTTTCTTCTTCTTCAGTAATCATTTCAGCTCCGCTTACCTCTACCCATTCTGGACCAGAACGTTCTTTTCGGTATCGCGATAGTGCCATGTTAATGAAGATTCGAGTCATCCAACCTTCAAGAGTTCGTGCGTCTTTCAGCGTATTTATTTTTTCAAAGACCTTTATGAAACCCTCTTGCAAAACATCTTGAGCCTCTGCCGTGTTCCGGGTGTATCGCAAGCAATGCCCGTACATTTTAGAACTGAACATTTCGAACAGAGCCTTTTGGGACTTCCGTTCGTTTTTCAAACATCCAGCTATGATTTGCTCATTTGTTAACAAGTAGTTTCGGAATTAAGACGCACAAAATGATAAAGGTTGCAAAAAAATATTAAAATTTGCGTAATCCATGATTTTTAAACGTAAAAAATTAACCGACAACCAACTTTTGCACTTGTATAAAGCCCTCATTCGTCCCAGAATTATCGAGGAAAGAATGTTGGTATTGCTTCGTCAAGGCAGAATTGGTAAGTGGTTCAGTGGCATTGGACAAGAAGCCATTTCTGTAGGTGTAACCGAAGCATTAAAATCAGATGAATATATACTCCCTTTGCATCGAAATTTGGGAGTATTTACCTCCAGAAATATTTCTGATCAAAAATTATTTGCCCAATGGCAAGGGAAAAAAAGTGGTTTCACCAAAGGTCGCGACCGCTCATTCCATTTTGGAACCCGTGAACATCATATTGTTGGAATGATTTCACATTTAGGCGCTATGCTCGGAGTTGCAAATGGAATTGCACTTGCCGATTTGTTGGATAAAAAATCTTCGGTAACTCTCGTTTTTTCGGGAGATGGCGGGGCCTCTGAAGGCGATTTTCATGAAGCTTTGAACGTGGCTGCTGTTTGGCAATTGCCTGTAATTTTTCTTATAGAAAACAACGGTTATGGATTATCTACTCCTTCCAACGAACAATTTCGTTGTGCGCAATTTATAGATAAAGGTATCGGCTATGGGATGGAGGCCATTCAGGTCGATGGTAATAATATTTTGGATGTATTTAATACAGTCTCCGAATTAGCAGAATCTATTAGATCCAATCCCCGTCCTGTTTTATTGGAGGCTATTACATTTAGAATGAGGGGACATGAAGAAGCTTCGGGTGTCAAATACGTTCCAAAAGAACTTTTTGAGATTTGGGGACAGAAAGACCCGGTAACCAATTACGAGCGATATCTGATTCAACAAGGAATTCTCAATGAACAACTTATATCCAAAATTCGAGAAGAAATACTAGATACCCTAAATGAAGGAATCGAAACCGTGTTTCTGGAACCCGAAGTCGAACCCGATTTAGCAGAAGAAATCAATGATGTTTACGCACCCTTTTCAAACACTCCAACTCCTGTTTCCAACCCTGAATTTTCATCCCCAGAAAAACAGGAAACATTAATTGAATCCGATTCTGCCCATTCGAATACCCTAAACCACACCGCCAACCCCGAGTTTTCTTCCTCCGAAAACGGCAAAGAAATACGATTGATTGATGCCGTGAATCAAGCACTGGAAATTGCACTTGATAAACATCCCAATTTGGTTCTCATGGGACAGGATATTGCAGAATACGGTGGAGCTTTTAAGGCCACAGAGGGGCTTGTTCAAAAATTCGGGAAAGAACGTGTTCGGAATACACCCATAACGGAAAGCAGTATTTTAGGGGCTGCATTGGGTTTAGCAATTAAAAATAAAAAAGCTATGGTTGAAATGCAGTTTTCTGATTTTGTAACTTGCGGATTCAATCAAATTGTTAATAATTTAGCCAAAAATTATTACCGTTGGGGTGTTGCTGCAGATGTTGTAGTTCGAATGCCTACAGGCGCGGGAGTGCAAGCAGGTCCATTTCACAGTCAAAGTACAGAAGCATGGTTTTATCATGTACCTGGGCTCAAAATATACTATCCCAGTAACGCAGCTGATGCCAAAGGATTGCTATTGAAAGCTTTTGAAGATCCCAATCCCGTGCTATTTTTCGAACACAAAGTTATTTACAGAAATTACCAATGTATGGTTCCCAACGGATATTATACTTTAGAAGAAGGAAAAGCAGCTGTACACGATTTCGGAGATCAAGCGGTGATTATCACATACGGGTGGGCCGTTCATAAAGCCTTAGAACACATCCAATCCGAAAAAATTTCTGCAACAGTTGTCGATCTGCGAACCTTAATGCCATGGGATAAGGAAACTGTAATGGAACAAGTAAAGCGCTGTAATAAAGTACTGGTTCTCACCGAGGATACGTTAACTGGAAGTATTTCTTCCGACATTGCTGCTTGGATTCAAGAAAATGCATTCCAACACTTAGATGCACCTGTAATGAGAGTTGGAGGTTTGGATACACCTATTCCTTTGTCCAAAACACTGGAAGACCAATTTCTTCCTTGGAACCGGATGAAAGAAGTGTTAGAAAAACTACTTAAATACTAATATAAAATGGTATGAGGTTTAAATCTAAACTTATTTAAACCATATTAAACCAAAGATATCGTTGAAATGAATTCCTAGGGTGCTGAATCTTATCGGCTACTGCGCGATTGATTTATACAACTGATTTCTAGATGTGTCAAACATCCATAAAAAGCGACAACCTTAAACGTTGAAACGGAAGTGCATACAATCGCCGTCCTTAACAATGTATTCTTTCCCCTCTACGCGTAATTTCCCTGCATCTCGACAGGCAGATTCAGAACCCAATGAAATAAAATCCTCATAGGCAATTACTTCTGCTCGGATGAATCCTTTTTCAAAATCGGTATGAATAACACCGGCTGCTTGAGGAGCTTTCATTCCGTTGGTGATAGTCCATGCACGAACTTCTTTTACACCAACCGTAAAATAAGTAATGTAATTCAACAGTTTGTATGCACCGTGAATTAATTTCTCAACCCCAGACTGAGTTAATCCCATTTCTTCTAAGAACACCTTTCGATCTTCATAGCTTTCTAATTCTGCAATTTCTGCTTCGATGGCAGCAGAGATGATTAAAATTTCAGCGTCTTCGTTTTTAACCGCTTCGCGAACTTGATCTACATACGCATTGCCATTAGTAGCACTGGAGGGATCTACGTTGCAAACATATAGAACGGGCTTGTCGGTCAATAGATTTAATTCCTTAATCGCGGCACGTTTTTCAGGTTCCATTTCCAAAGAACGGGCATTCTTGCCTTGCAATAAATGTGCTTTAAAAGCTTCACATACCTCTAAAACGCGAGCTGCTTCTTTATCTCCACCTGTACGTGCTTGTTTAGATACTTTTGAAATTCTGTTTTCAATGGTTTCTAAATCTTTCAACTGTAACTCAGTATCGATAATTTCTTTATCGCGAATGGGATTCACTGAACCGTCAACGTGAATAATATTATCGTCATCAAAACAACGCAAAACATGCAAAATGGCATTGGTTGTGCGGATGTTTCCTAAAAATTGATTCCCTAAGCCATCCCCTTTAGAGGCCCCTTTTACCAAACCCGCAATATCAACAATTTCAATCGTTGTAGGAACCAAATTCTGAGGATTCACTAACTCTGCCAATTTATTCATCCGAATATCTGGAACGGTAATGGTACCGACATTGGGCTCAATGGTACAAAAAGGGAAGTTAGCAGACTGCGCTTTGGCACTGGATACTGCATTAAAAAGAGTCGATTTGCCTACATTCGGTAAACCCACGATTCCACATTGTAATGACATAGTTGGATGTTTTTTTCTTGGGGGATGTTAATTCTATAAAGTTTGAAAATAATGGAGCAATATTATCAAATAAAAAATGGATTTATTCAATAATATCTCCGATATCTTGAAGGATCTTCTTGGTTAGATTCTCAGCTGTGGTCAGGCTTGCACTTTCGGCATAAATACGAATGATAGGCTCGGTATTGCTTTTACGTAAGTGAACCCAATCTTGATCAAACTCAATTTTAACACCATCCACAGTATTGATGGGTTGTTTTTTATATTTTTCTTGAATTTTTTGAAGGATCATATCTACATCCGTACCCGCTTGTAACTCAGCTTTATTTTTAGACATTTGATACGTTGGATACTGGGAACGCAGACTTGAAATCTTCACTCCTTTTTCCGCTAAATGACTCAAAAACAAAGCTATTCCTGCCAATGCGTCACGACCAAAATGCAATTCAGGAACAATAATACCTCCGTTACCTTCACCACCAATTACTGCATTTTGAGCTTTCATTACTTCCACAACATTCACTTCACCAACAGCCGAAGCAAAGTAGGATTGTCCTGCTTTTTCAGTAATATCTCTCAACGCACGAGTACTTGAAAGATTGCTAACGGTTGCACCTGGTTTATGATTTAGATAATAGTCGGCTACAGCCACCAATGTGTATTCTTCTCCAAACATTTCACCGTCGTCGCTTACAAAACACAAACGATCTACATCTGGATCCACAACTATACCTAAATGACATTTTTCCGATTTCACAACCGATGCGATTTCACCCAAATGTTCGGCCAAAGGTTCAGGATTGTGGGCAAAATAACCCGTAGGTTCACCATTGATCATCACAACGTCATCCACACCTAATGCCATCAATAATTCAGGGATGGCAACACCTCCAACGCTGTTTACAGGATCCACAGCCACTTTAAAATTCGCTTTTTTTATCAATTCAGGCTTAACCAAATCCAAAGCCAATATTTTTTCGATATGGTAGGCTAAATAATCTTTTGATACACGCTTGCCCAATTGATCTACGGTGGCAAAGCTAAACTCACCTGCTTCCGCAATTTCCAAGATTCTTTGACCTTCTTCAGCAGAAATAAACTCACCTTGAGCGTTTAACAATTTCAATGCATTCCATTGCTTCGGATTGTGGCTCGCAGTTATGATAATTCCACCTTGAGCAGATTCGGCTGGCACTGCCATTTCAACCGTTGGGGTAGTTGCTAGACCTAAATCTATCACATCTATCCCTAAGCCCAATAAGGTCTGTATGATCAATTCACTGACCATTGGACCGCTAATGCGTGCATCTCTACCAATTACAACGGTACTTTTACCAAATGCGGATATCAACCAACTGCCATATGAAGCAGCAAATTTTACTACATCAACCGGTGTTAAATTGTCTGATGGCGTGCCACCAATGGTGCCGCGAATTCCTGAAATGGATTTGATTAATGTCATAAATTTTGGGGGCGCAAAGATACCATTTTTTCGGGGATAAAACTAAATTCAGTAACTTTGTACTATGCAGAAATTAATTGAATGTGTTCCAAATTTTAGTGAAGGACGTAATCCCGTAGTTATCAAACAAATTACAGACGCCATTGAGTCGGTTGATGGAGTGAAATTATTAAACGTAGATCCGGGTAAAGCTACCAACCGTACGGTAGTAACATTTGTTGGAACACCAGAGGCGGTAATCGAAGCTGCATTTCGAGGAATTCAAACCGCTTCTAACCTGATTGATATGTCTAATCATAGCGGAGAACATCCCAGAATGGGCGCAACCGACGTTTGTCCATTAATCCCAATTTCAGGCATCACCATGGAAGAAACCGCAGCCTATGCTACTCAACTAGCAGAAAGAGTGGGTAACGAACTTCAAATTCCGGTGTATTTATACGAGGAAGCTCAGCCCAATAAATCCCGTTCCAACCTTTCTGTAATTCGGGCTGGTGAATATGAAGGTTTCTTTGACAAAATTGCCTTACCCGAATGGAAACCCGATTTTGGTCCCGCTAAAATGAATGCACAATCGGGAGCAACCGTAATTGGAGCGCGCGATTTCCTAATTGCATATAATGTGAATCTAAACACCAAAAGCACGCGTATTGCCAACCGTATTGCTTTTGATATTCGCGAGGCAGGCCGTGTAAAACGCGAAGGAAATCCTATTTCTGGGAAAGTGGTAAAAGATGCCAACGGAGAAGATGTAAGAATTCCAGGAAAATTAAAATTTGTTAAAGCAATTGGTTGGTACATCGAAGAATATGGAATTGCACAAATCAGTATCAATTTAACCAACTTCCGTCATACCCCATTACACCAAGTTTTCGAGGAAACCTGTAAATCAGCAGATGAAAGAGGTGCTCGAGTAACCGGTAGTGAGTTAGTTGGATTGGTTCCGTTGCAACCTATGTTGGATGCCGGTAAGTACTTTTTGGAGAAACAAGGATTGAGCTCTGGTGTAGATGAAGCTACACTCATTGATATTGCCATTAAAAGTATGGGATTGAATGAATTATCCGAATTCGATCCTCAAACGCGGATTATTGAATACTTGTTAAAAGATATTCAATCTGAGCGCCTCATAAATCTAAGCGTAAAAAATTTCGCCAACGAAACGGCAAGTGATTCTCCCGCACCCGGTGGAGGATCCATAGCTGCACTTTCAGCAGCACTAGGCGCATCTTTAGGCACTATGGTGGCTAATTTAAGCGCTTCCAAACGAGGTTGGGAAGAGCGAGTTCATGAATTCTCACCTTGGGCAGTTCAAGGCCAAAAACTTAAAGATGAATTGCTCCATCTAGTAGATGAAGATACGCGTGCATTTGATGGTATTCTTGCAGCTTTCGGACTTCCCAAAGACACAGAAGAACAAAAAGCTGAACGTAAACTTGCCATCGAAAAAGCCAGTCAATACGCAACTGAAATTCCCTATAAAACCATGGTAAAAGCATACGAATGTCTACCATTGATGAGGGAAATGTCAAAAATCGGCAATCCCAATAGTTTGAGTGATGTAGGTGTGGGTGTTATCTGTTTGAAAACTGCAGTACGTGGTGCATGGTTCAATGTAATTACCAATGCTAAAGGTTTGACAGATCGAACTTTTGCGGAAAATATCGTAGCGAAAGCAGAAGAATTACTTCGTAAAAATCATGCAGAATGCGATGAAATTGCAAATGATATTGAGTCTCGTTTGCGCTAAAAACCAACATGTTTGGATTAACTCCAATGAAAAATAACCTATTCGTTATTATTTGTTACCTATTTTTCGGGGGATGGAATTCTGCGGTATTTTCACAGTTCAATACCATCCCCGGAAAACCTCAAAGCATAGCCATTCACGGCGATTCTAACTGCTTTGTAAATTGGGCATCTGAAGGTGTAGCTTACCCCGGCCTCAGACAAATTAATGTTCCTGATTCGGGAACAGCATCTGTGGGTACCATTAACTCCGCATTTGGCAAACACCGGAAAAACGGTGTTATTAGTTTAGGGGACGGTGGTTCTGTGGTTTTAGGATTTCCTCAACCCATCATCAACGGACCGGGATTTGATTTCGCGGTTTTTGAAAATGCATTTAACGACAGCTTTTTGGAACTTGCACACGTGGAAGTTTCTCAAGATGGACAACGGTATTATCGATTTCCTTCGTTTTCCTATTCTCAAACCGGTTTTCAAACCGAACCTTTTGGGACGACTTACCCCGATTCAATTCACAATTTAGCGGGTCGGTTCCGAATGCCTTACGGTACTCCGTTTGACCTGAATGACTTCAAAGACACACCCAATTTCCCAACTACCATTAACTACGTGAAAGTTATTGATGTTGTTGGAAGTATTGATTCTCGTTGGGGAAGCAGAGATTCTCGTGGAAACCTGATAAATGATCCTTGGCCCACTAATTTTGCTTCATCTGGATTTGACTTAGACGCAGTGGGGGTTATCAATCAGCTTCCCATTAATTCCAATATTAGTTGGTTGAATCAATCCATTGTAACTTACTCCAACCCACAAAATGCTTACGAATCCTTTACGTTTAGTATAAGAAGTTCTTCGCACGCTTATCCCCAGTTTCATTCAATATTTGAGGGTTCAAAATACCTTTATGTAGAAATTTTTGATGCGGCAGGCAATCCAGTATATTCCGTAAAAACCGATTTTCGTGAGCAAATAGAATTACAACCCAATTTAAAGCCAGGATTGTATTTTGTTACATTAAATTCTGTCAGAAATTCAGATGTGAGTATCGAAATGAATCAGAAACAGGATTACTCCAAAAATGCAAGAAGTTCAACTAACGACGGAATTCCGATCAACGATACAAACCCCACATCCACCTATAGGTTTAAAATATTATTCCAGTAATTTTACCATCTCAGCGGTACTCAAGAAACGTCCGTAAACGTTGTTCGTTAAAACTACAAAACACTTATCATCGTCTAGGCACCTCCAATAATAAGTGCGGAATCCTTTCCACCAACCATTGTGGAATACCCACTTCTGATTGTCGATCCACTTTACTCTCCAACCCATAGAATAATAAGCTCCTGGGCCTGTTACCGTTTGTGGTGTCCACATTTCTTCTTTAGTGGCTTCATGTAAAATATAAGACCCTCTTAAAGCCCTATCAAATAAAAACATTTCAAATACATTGGAATATACTCCTTTGTCGCCGGTAGTACCATTGAACATCACATCATCAAAAACACTCCAATTATTGTATCCTTGAACCGGATAATTTACCAAAGGAAGACTATCAAAATTACAGATATGTGAGTATTTCATGTCTGACATTTTAAAAACATGTTCCTTTACATAACTTCTAAAGTCCTGTTGGGTAATTCGTTCAACTATTAAGCTTAAAAGTACGTAATTGGTGTTGCAGTAATCATAAAAACCCTGACGACCGAATTTACGACTTGATTGATTGTTAATGACTTCTATAATGTGCTCATTTTTCATGTGAGTTTCACCTTCTGCAAGTGAGAATCCTTTGTAATCAGCATAGAAATAATCGGGTAAGCCACTTGTATGACTTAAAAGTTGTCGGATAGTTAGTGACTTTACATTCAATT
Organism: uncultured Rhizobium sp.; assembly: GCA_964415065.1. Classification (GTDB taxonomy): domain Bacteria; phylum Bacteroidota; class Bacteroidia; order NS11-12g; family UBA955; genus VMCP01. The sequence goes on along the minus strand of CAYPYX010000002.1, from coordinate 59,355 downwards.
CAGGAAGATACCAATGGACCGAATCATCAATATTTAGATACCCATCTTGATGCAATTGCATAACTGCAACTCCGGTAAACACTTTTGAGACAGAAGCTAATTGGAAAATATCATTGGGCTCGACCGAATCCAAATTACTGTATATTGCATAACCCCGAGAACCATAAATCAAACTATCCTGTTTGAACATCAAATAGGTTCCATTAAAATTTCCTATTTTCTGATGTCGATCAAAAAACGATTCAATTTTGCGGATTGTTGTATCAGAAAAGGCAAAATACTGCTTTCTTAGAGCCCTTTCAGTTTGTGAAACTTGAGAATACAGAGTTATTGGAGAGCAGAAAAACCATCCCCCAAAAATCAACATCAATAAAAATCTACTCAAATCAGCACTGTTTCGAAACATCGTGTTCAATTATAACGAGATTTAAGGAATTCCCATGTATTTATGGGTTTGAAGCGACACGTGCCAATGCGGATTTTTCTTTACGTACTCCACAATCAAGGGCGTCATTTCTTCGCGTTTATCCCATTCTGGTTGCAAATATTTGCGACAATTAGCGTCGCACAACTCCGCCCATTTTTCTGCCCATTCAAAATCAGACTTGTTAAAAACGATGATTTTCAACTCATTTGCTTTAGGCATTTCAGACTTTAATGGCGACTTAAATTTTTTGGGAGAAATCGTAATCCAATGAAATTTTCCACGAATTGGATGTGCCGCAGAAGTTTCGATGTGAACAAAAATACCTTCGTTATTGAAGAGTTCACAAATGGAATTCAAATCATACATTGCTGGTTCGCCACCGGTTATTACCACTCGATCTGCACCAGAATTCTGAACCCAAGCCAACATTTCCGCTGCTGTATATTGTGGATAACCATCGGTATGCCAACTCTCCTTCACATCGCACCAAACACATCCCACGTCACATCCCGCCAATCGAATGAAATATGCCGCAAAGCCACTGAATGCACCCTCACCTTGAACGGTGTAAAAATGTTCCATCACCGGAAATTTCATGCGATTTGTCGTTTTCTGGCCTTTAACGTATTAAATAATAAACCTGTAATGGTCATAGGTCCTACACCACCGGGCACAGGAGTAATGTAACTCGAATTTAATTCAGCACTAGCAAAATCAACATCGCCGGCCAATCTCCAACCTGCTTTTTTGGTTGCATCGTCTAGGCGAGTAGTACCTACGTCAATAACAATTGCACCTGGCTTTATCATATCTCCCGTAACAAATCCAGGCTTCCCAATAGCTGCGATTACAATGTCAGCTTGCGAAACCAATTCCTTTAGATTCTGTGTACGAGAGTGGCAAAGGGTGACCGTGGCATTTCCAGTTTGCGATGAATCCGACAACAATATACTCATGGGGCGACCAACAATATTGCTTCTTCCTATCACAACAGCATGTTTTCCAGTAGTCTCTATATTATAATATTTCAACAACATAGTAATGCCTAACGGAGTAGCAGAAATATAACCTGAATGATCGCCTTTGGTTAATTTTCCCATATTGATATCGTGGAATCCATCAACATCTTTTTCCGGCAAGATGGCTTGTGTAATGGCATTTTCGTTAATGTGTTTGGGCAGTGGAAGTTGAACAATCAATCCGTCGATGCTAGAATCTGCATTGATCCGATGAACTTCATTCAACAATTCCTCCTCCGAAATGGACTCATCGAAATGAAGCACAGTTCCTGTAAAACCCACTTCGTTGCAGGCTTTTTCCTTTGCACCAACATAGGTTTTACTTCCCCCGTCGGAACCCACTAAAATAGCTACTAAGTGAGGTGCACGATGACCGGATGCCACCATTTCATTTACTTCAGACGCTATTTGTTGTTTAAAGAATGACGAAACAGCTTTTCCATCTAAGATTTGAGCCATACCACAAAGATACGTCAAACCCTTTTCAATTTATTAACATACAATTGCGTGTAGATTGATAATTTTATAAATCGTAATGCTTAGAGTAAGGTTGAAAATTTATCGAATCCACAATTAGTTGAGTACAACAATGGTACACCCATCACCGCCATTAAATTTGTCTTCAGAATGAAAGCTTTTAACAAAATTCATGGTTTTCAAATGATTTCTCACGGTTCTTCGCAGTACACCAGTTCCCTTTCCATGCACAATTTTTAACTCTCTACGACCCAACGCATATCCTTCTCCCAACCATTTGGCAATGACCTCTAAACTTGCATCAGGTTGTACTCCATGCAAGTCTAATGTGTCTGAAAATACACTTTGACGCTCTACCCAATTAAAACCCGATGTAGTGCGTTGCTTGGATCCACCCGATTTTTCGACAGAGACTTGAAGTTCAGATAATGGAACCCACATTTTAATTAATCCAAAAACCACCAAAACCTTTTCCTTTTTCACCTCTAGCACTTCACCGGTTTGACCACTAACACGGTTTTTAACTTTGGCGCCGGGTATAATAGTTTTGGGATCGAGTTTGATTATTTTTTCTACTTTTTCTTTTTCGGGGGATGCTGGGGCTGCTTGAATCTTTTGACCTACTCGTTTCTCCAAACCCACTTTGAATGAATCCAGCTTTTCTCTTGCTTTGTTAGTCTTTACTTTATCTGCTGAGTTTTCTCGAATGATTCGAATAGTTTGTTCGATTTGTTGATTGGCCGTACTCAATAATTGCTTGGCCTCCACTCGTGTCTGCTCCAGAATGGCTTGACGCTTCGAATTAATTTTATCCTTTAACTCCGTGTATTCCGCAATTAATGAATTTAAATGCTGTGTTCGTTTTTCATTCTCTTGAATTTGCTGCAACAATTGCTGATTTTGGCGCTCCAAATCCAACATTAAATCTTCCGTTTTACCCAAAGATTCACCCGACAATCGTTCAATGGTATTCATCCAGTTACCATCAAAGCCCGTTTTACGCATCAATTCCAACGCGAAACTACTTCCAGGCTTACCCATTACGAATGTATACAACGGCTTCAAATGCAACGCATCATATTGCATACTTGCCTGCACTACGTTGGGGATTCCCCTTCCCCATTCTCGAATTTGAGAAAAATGGGTTGTTGCAATTACAAAGGAGGATTTTTTTAACAATTCTTCCAATACGGCCTGTGCTATAGGAGCTCCATAACGAGGATCCGTACCAGTACCTAATTCGTCTAATCCAACCAACGTGGTTTCATCTGCCATTTCTAAAATGGCTTTTAAATTTTTTAAATGTGCGCTAAATGTACTCAATCCACTTTCGAGCGACTGGCCATCCCCACTATCAATAGCTAGATTCGAGAAAAAGCCCATTTCACTATCGGGTGAGGCCGATATATAGAATCCACATTGTAGCCAATATTGTAGCAACAAGGTTGTTTTGAGTACGACACTTTTTCCTCCTGCATTGGGACCGCTTACCACTACCACCCGCTTTTCGTCCATTTCTATTTGCAACGGTACTACTTGCTTATTTTGAGCAGAGAGTTCTCTGTGCAATACAGGATGAAATGCCTTTTTTAAAGATATTTTGGATTTAGAACTGATTCGAGGTCGTTCCGCGCGATATCGATCACAGAGCAACCATTTTGCGTAAACAAAATCCGCTTGTGTAACGGAATCCATTAAGTGAAGCAGTTGGTGTGTCTTGGGACTTAATTGGGCGGTTAATTGTTTTAAAATTCGTTCGCGCTCTCGTTTCCGTTCCGAGAATAACTCCTTCAGGCGATTGTTTATCTCCAAAATAGCGGCGGGTTCTACAAACAACACTTTTCCCGTTGCAGAAACATCCTTCACAAAACCTTGTACTTTGCGCTTGAATTCAGCCAGAATAGGAATAACTAATCGTTCTTCTCTTACAGTAACATCCGTGTCTGCCACATATCCTTGGGCTTTCCAAGCCTTAAAAATAGAGTGGGTTTGAATTCGTGCTTCACGATCCAAACGTGCAATCTCCTGGTTGAGTTTTTGATATGCAACGGAAGCATTGGTTCGTAGTTTTCCTTCTCGATCTACTACCGATTCGATTAAATTAATCGTAGGTAAAACTGCGTCGTTGGCTGAAAATCGTTTAAAAAATAATGGAAATTCTTCCGCTCTATTTTTCAATGTATTGGAGAACTTAGCATACAAATGCAAAACCTCCAAAATACCCGAAAACTCATCCTCCGATAAAAAATAACCCTCTACATCCACATACTTCAACCAAGGCTCTATATCCGTAACTTGTACCCAGTGAAATAAAGAGGGAAACAGTTCGTTAATGCGTTTACACTCATCTAAATCGTTGAGATCGACCTGCACTGAATCCATGCTGCTGTGCATGTTAAATTCAGCTGCAATGTGTGCCGATGAGTCTAACCGACAAAGATTCCCCAACTCACGACGTAGTGAATCAAATCCAATTATTTCTTCAAAATTAGGTGGGTAAATCATAGGAATTATCGGCGAAAACGCTTTATCTCCTCCTCTTGCAAATCATCAATTACCTTACCCATTAAATTTGAAAACTCGGAAGGATTACTCTTATAGAATTCCAACGTTTGTTTAAAGTCGTTAGAATCTATTTTATGTTTTTTCAACACAAAATTATAATTCAATGACCAAAGTGAATCCGACAAAGTCAAGTAATTGTACTCTACTTGTTGCGATGCTTCTAATCGAATTACATCAGCCATGAGTGGAATCATTTTTTGTTCGGAAATTTTAGGTTCGGATTGACACGAGAAAAAGAACGAAGCGGTAAACAGTATGAGAAGTAATATGTTAATTGTTTTGTAGTTTGCCCGCTTTTGAACCAGATTCATCGGAGTTTTCGAGGTAATACTTTGGGGATTCTGTTCTTGCATCGGGTAAACAATTGATGAAGTAACAAGCGAATGGGTAAACGGTTTTTCTACAGTATTTAAAAAAAAGCCATTTATTTTGCTGTGGAAGAATCGCATAAAAACACAAATTTAATCAAAATGAACCGGATCGCAGAGAATATTCGACGTATACAGGACGACTTACCACCAAGTACTCGGCTTATAGTTGTTTCTAAATACAGAAGCGTTGAAGAAATTGAACAATGTTATCAAGCTGGAATTCGAGTAATGGCTGAAAATCGTGTTCAAGCTCTCTTAGAAAGGAAAGAAGTTTTACCGGAAGATATTCAATGGCACTTAATTGGGCATCTACAAACAAATAAAGTAAAATACATTGCTGAATTTATTTCCATGATTCACTCTGTAGACAGTTTAAAATTACTGTTAGAAATCAACCGTTACGGTATTCAATTCAATCGTAAAATCCCAGTGCTTATTCAAGTTCACATAGCTCAAGAAGAAAGTAAATTTGGATTAGATCCTGCTGATTTAAACGACTTTTTTAAATCTGTACAAGCCTTATTGATAGAAAACACACTTCAAGGTGTAGAAATTTGTGGTTTAATGAGCATGGCAACTTTCACCGACAACACGGACCAAATTCGAAAAGAATTCAATGAAATAAAAATACTATTTGATCGCATTAAAACCGAATATTTTTCGGATTCTGATTCGTTTCAAGAGTTATCTATTGGAATGAGTGGCGATTATAAAATCGCGATTGATTTCGGCAGCACACTTGTAAGAGTGGGTACCGCTGTTTTTGAGTAAATTTAGACCGCTTTTTTTTGAGAGACCACAGAACCATATAACGCAAAAAAAACAGCGGCTTAAATAAAAACCGCTGTTTAAATTTTTGTTTTAACTAGGAGTTTTAATTAAATCTGAATTTTGCACCTATTTGCAATCCGATGTTTGCAATTCCCATAGTGCCTGAATAACCATCTCTGGAACCATATTGACCAGCACCGATCACCAATGTAGGTTCAGCAAAAACATGAATATTGTCTGTTAATCCCATGTTTGCTCCAACACCAAAATTCATGGTATAATCCCCATCATTACCGGATTCATTTACCGTCAAATCTGAATATTCATAGGTAAACATACTCATACCTACTCCTGCTTTCCAGAATAGATTGAATGACTCTTCTGCGTCACCAACGAAATAGCGACCATAACTAGCATTGATATTGACATAGTTCATTTTTTCATGTCCATCTTCCCAAGTGTTATTGTAGCTTGGAAAATTCAAATCCAATGAAGCCAACGACTCATCGTCTAATTCGTATTGAACTTTAACCAAAGGATTAACAATGGAGTTAAATCCAACAAAATAACGACAAGGTGCTAACCCCGCACCAATACTTAAATTTTCAATGTCGAATTGTGCTTTTGCACCGGTGAAAAATGCAAATGTTAGTGCAGCTAGGGTAAAAATTTTCTTCATAACAATAGTTTTATAGTGAGCACCAAATCTATAGTCTTTCAGTTAAAAAACAATAAAAAAGCCGCACCAAATGGTGCGGCTTCATATAAATCTTTATTTTTTTAATAAATCTTACACTATTATGAAATTACATTTATTAAAACCATGAAATTTATTAATATTTATTTAATAATTATTAAGCATCATGGGCATAATAAGCATGGTAATAGTTTCTTTCTCATCTTTTTCCAAAGGCACTACCAATCCAGCTCGGTTAGGTTGAGATAATTGCATCTGAACTTTTTCACCGTCTAATGTAGCTAACATTTCTTTTAAAAAACGAGCGTTGAAACCGATTTCCATGTCTTCTCCATCGTATTCGCAAGCGATACGCTCAGTAGCTTCGTTGGCCATTTCCAAATCTTCAGCAGAAATAGTCAATTCAGATCCTGTAATTTTCAAACGGATTTGGTGCGTAGTTTTCGATGCAAATATGCTGATTCGATTGATAGAACTCAACAAATCCATACGAGATACATTTAAAGTATTCGGATTTTCAGTTGGAATTACAGCGTTGTAATCAGGGTACTTTTCATCCAACAAACGGCAGATTAATTGAGTGTCCCCAAAAGAAAAGAATACATTGGTTCTGTTGTAATCAACTACTACCGGAGTTTCATCGTTAGGAAGCGCGGTTTTCAACAAGTTCAAAGGCTTCTTGGGGATGATAAAGTTATGTTCTACCTGAGGTTGAATATCGGAACGCTTGTAACGAACTAATTTATTAGCATCGGTAGCAACAAAATTCACATGGTCCTTTTTCATTTCCACAAAAAGACCAGTCAAGTTAAGACGCAATTCATCAGTTCCTGCGGCAAATATGGTTTTACTCACTGCACGCAACAAGATATTCGATGGTGCCGTAAAACTTCCTTCGCCACTTTTTTCAGGTAAGGTTGGGTATTCACTACCATCTTGACCTGCCATTTTATAGCGACCATTATCGTTAACTACCTCAATAGCAAATGTTTGAGGATCAATATTGAACGTAACGGGATTATCAGGCAATGAACGCAAAATATCAATAACCATCTTGCTAGGTACAGCTACACGCATGTTGTCGTTGGAAGTAACTTCCATAGATGTGGTCATGCTGGTTTCTAAATCCGTACTGTAAATGGTTAGTTGATTGTTGCCAATTTCAAATAGGAAATTCTCCAAAATAGGAATAATTGGCTTGGACATAATTGCGCCATTTACCGTAAGTAAATGTTGCAAAAGTTCGCTTGATGAAGCTATAAATTTCATACGTTATTTTCGATTTATACGGTTTTTGTACTACTGCAAACCTATCGACCTAAATTCAATAGAAATGCACATTATATATTATTTTATGAACAATTTTTTAAAGTTTTCGGGGGATATTCATTCTGAAATCCGTAGATGAGCATCGTTTCAAAGTAATTCCAAAGATAATCTCCCCAATACTTTTGTCAATCTACCTCTTCTTCAGGATCAACAATGATGAAAACATCCTCATTATCCTTTTTCATTAAGTATTTTTCTCTTGCGAATTTCTCTAAATTCCGATCGTTGCCCAATAGTTCTTTTTTCTGACGACGAAGTTCCTGTATTTTTTCGTTGTGTATATCAATACTCTCTTCCAAACGGGAAATTTCGTTCGACAATTTTATGCGATAAATGAAACTATTATCGTCAAAAAACGTCATCCAAACCAAAACTAAGGTCAGAACAATTACGTATTTATATTTTAAAACCCCATTTTTCACAAAACAAATTTCAATGAAATTTCTCATATTACATCAACAACATTTGAGCCTGTCAACTTTTTTGTTCTAATTTTGAAAAGACAACTCCAAACTACATGTTTTCCCGACTAAAAATTTTCTATTTACTCCTGGTTTTCATCGGGATCAATGCATGCAATTCAGGATCGCAATCTGAAAACTCCGACTCTAAATCCAACCATTCATCCAACCCCAAAATTGCGGCTGTTGATTCCATTTCTTGGCATACCAACCAGTATGCACGTTTGTTCAGAATCGGTTTTAATCAACAAGATACGTTCCTCATGATATATTTTGATTCCGTTTCAGCTTTAGCTGGATATTTTTGGGGGACATCTGCACCGACTCGATATCCTGAGTTCAAAAAAATTGAATCGCGTCAGCAAATAGCTTCTTTATCCGTAACCAATACCCGATTTTTAAAAGAACTAGATTTACTCAAAAAAGTGATTGCGGTGGATCGATTTCAATACCACGATCCTGTAATTTATCCTTTGAAAAAATCTTGCTCACAAGTAGGTGATGCTACAGGCAATATCAACAAAGAATCTTTGGTAAAGCAAAACGTAAATCTTACGCTCTGCAATCTTATCGAAATGGGCAGCATAGCGGAATGGGAACGCATCGAGAATCAAAATCACAAAGTTATTTTCATCCAGAACTTTTGGGAACCTCATCCATTAGCTCGTGCAGAATGGATTCGAGTTTTTGGTTACTTATTTGGAAAAGAAAAAGAGTCCGAAGATGCATTTAAGCAAATTGTTGCTTCCTATGATTCTATAAAAAAACAAATACCCTCCCAAAAACGCAACATTCAAGTAATGGTGAATCTGCCGTACAGCGGCAGTTGGATGGTGCCTAAGCGACAAAATTATTTAACTCAAATTGTACAAGATGCTGGTGGAAACTGCTTATGGCTACGCAATTCTGCAAATTTCAAGGGCGTTGGCTCCTTGCAAATTTCTATGGAACAAGCACTCGGGGATTTAGCTAAATCCGATGTTTTATTAAATCCAGGAAGCTTCTCCACTAAAAAGCAAGCGGAATCGGTAGATTCTCGTATTGCGAAATTGCCCAATTGGAAATCGCTTCCTTTTTTACAAAACGATTTACACGCAAAAAACAACGGTTACAACCCATTTTGGGATGATGGAATGTTGCATCCCGAGAAAATCCTCAGCGACTTAAATCAATTATTCAATCAGCTAGAATTGGATAGAAAAACTAAAAAAGCCGCTGCCCCACGGGCCAATATTCCACCGCACTCCGGTTTGCAGTCGCATTCCGATTTACCACCCCAGGCCAATTTGCACTATTATCGAATTATTCGTTA
>CAYPYX010000002.1:28304-49826 GCA_964415065.1 uncultured Rhizobium sp. | reverse complement strand
CAATTCCCATTCCGATTTCTACAATCAGGACAATCCTGCTGATTTATATTATCTTTGACATCCCAGTAAAAAATGCAATTCAACCCAAAAAGAAATATCCGTTTATACAACTTTATATTGTTGATATTCATATTTTTATGCATTTATTGGGATTTGGATTTTCGTACACAAGATTTACAGAACTCCTTTCTATTTTGGGAGTTACGTGTTCCGAGAGTAATCGGAGCCGCTGTAATTGGAATGGCGCTCTCTTTAAGTGGATTAATGATGCAAACCTTATTCCGCAATCCGTTGGCGGGGCCGTATTTAATTGGAGTTACTCCTGGAGCTGGACTAGCGGTAGCCATATTAACCTTGGCATCTCCTACCCTCTTAAATCAAACATTTTTGAGCAGTATTGGAAGCATTTCAGCGGCTTTTTTAGGCGCAGTTGGAGCTTTAGCACTTCAATTTATCATCAATCGGGGTTACGAAGGAACGCATCGCCTATTGTTAACGGGAATGATTTTAAGTTTTGTTTTTTCGGCAATTACGGAACTTCTCCAACAATTTGCCAACTCGGAGCAATTGCGTTCATTCGCTTTTTGGGGGATGGGAAGCTTTGAACGAATTCAAAATTCTCACAACCTGATACTATTCCCGATTATTTTGATAGCCACATTCTTTATTTGGAACAAACGCTATGCCTTAGATGCTTATTTATTGGGCGATTTATATGCAGATTCTTCGGGCGTAAATACAAAACGCGTAAAACGATTTCTCATTTTGTTTACCGCATTATTATCTGCACTCTCAACGGCTTTTGCCGGTCCAATTGCCTTTGTTGGAATCATTGCGCCACACCTAGCTAAACGAACATTAAACACCGATTCTCATCCCAAAATCATCCTCAATTCATTGCTTTGGGGAATATTGATTTGTGTTTTCTCCGATGCCTTAGCTCATCAACTATTGGATGGAACCGTTCTTCAGGTAAATCCCATCATTTCCATTTTGGGAGCCCCCATTTTATTGGTAAGTTTTTTGAAGAAATAAAACCCTACTCCAACCCTTCGGATTTGATGATGTGCTCGATTTGGTAATCTACAATGGGATCAAATTCCATTTTGAGGTTGTGTCCCCAAATGCTTCCAAAGGCCTGCCAAAACAGGGCTTCCGTGGTGCCTCGGTAATTCTTCATGATTTCCCAAGAGGTTTTACCGGTTTCTCGGTGAAGTAATTTCATCAGAATCTGTCCTTCTCCTACCGTTAAGTTTTTCAACTGTTGAGTGTACATATTCTTGATGTTCTCCTCGCATTGTTTGATATATTTTTTCCGCTCCTTTTTGCCTTTTATGGTAGATAAATGATCTTCCATTGCACGAATTTTATAAGCTGCCATTTTTGCATACGGCATGGTTTTCTTTACTCGACGCTTTAAAATTTGATACTTTCGGGCATTCTCCTCATCAATACTTCCTGAAACTTCCACTGGATCTAAACGCTCAAAATCGACGTAAATCGTATCTTTAGTTTGAGCACTTAATAGCATCCCCCGAAAAATAAAAAAGCCTAAAAACAACCAATTCAATTTGGGCATAATTATGAATATCGCGAATTAATGGAACAATTGGAATTATTTCCGGTGAATGTTATAAAGATTTCGTTCAGATGCGTACCACAAAGCTCCTCCACCTAACATTAACAACAACGAGATCATTTGTGCTTGAGAAAAATGCATTGAACCTATTTGATAAATACTATCTCCATGCTCACGGATGAACTCGATTAAAAATCGTTCTATTCCGGCAAACATCATGTAAAATGCAAATGATTGTCCGGGTTTAGAATCACCTTTAAAACGGAACACTTTCCACAAGAAATAAAACAACACCAATCCCATGATGGCTTCGTACAACGGCGTTGGGTATACGGCCATTGAAAGTTGGTGACAATAATCTCCCATGCAACCTGGTATTGGCTCCATGCCCATAGCAGCATAGTCCTTTCCAAGTACGTTGTGAGGATATTTATACGCCCAGGCCCAATCAGGCAAAAACGATTTGGGGTTTGTATTTACAATTCCCCAATCTCCATCACCAGCAAAATGACAGCCAAATCGACCAATTCCATACGAAAGCATCATCGCGGGTCCACCTGCATCCAAAACGTTTACCCAATAGTAACCTTTACGAGAGGCGTATATCAATACACCTAAAGCACCGCAGATCAATCCGCCGTAGAATGTCCATCCCCCGGTAGTAAAAATCTGTGAAACAATAGCCGTAAACGAAAAATTTTCTGGGGTTTCCAAAATATGAAAGATTTTCGCCCCTAAAAATCCAGAAACCAACGCCACAGTGGTAATGTTACCCATTTCATCTCCGATGGAAAAATCCACTGTTTTAACTTGAGGAGTGGATTTTCTCAAATTCCGATCAGCATAATATCGATATCCACCGCTTAAAGCAGCAAACAACAACCCTAAAAGCATATTCCCTTCTGAAGTGAAAATATGATCCTGGGGTGCAAATTCAGGTCCCGCACTTGCTGCTAACCAAATTATTTTATACCCGAATAAAAACGCCAATACAGCATTGGAAATATACTCCCCAGTGGTTGCGGGTGCTCCTACGGTAATTTGAACTTTTTTTGTTGGGAAAATACCCAATTTTGCTTTCCGGATAAACTCTGTTTGCATAGCCCAGTAGGCGGCAGCAATAGCAAAAGCGACAAACAACCCGAAGGTGTTTACAATTTCAAGGAATGGGACATCAATCCCAAACAAATCGTATAGAAAAAATCGTAAGGTGGGAAACACAATGCAAATTAACGTTTAATTTCTACGGTTTCAAATACTCCGTGCATTAAGAATTCGGAATCTACATGATTCAGTGTGACAGGAATCACGGTATCCACGAGCAACGGGTCATAATCAGCCACTACTTTTACGTAATTATCAGTGAAACCACTCATCATAGAACCTTTTTCTTCACTTTCGAATAATACTTCTCGAGTTTTACCAATTTGTGATTCGTAAAACGCGCGTTTCTTTTTGTCGCTAAGAGAACGTAACATGGTAGTGCGCTCGCCTCTAACACCCAAAGGAATTCGCTCTTTCATTTTGCGAGCCGTAGTATTGGGTCGTTCGCTGTAGGGAAAAACGTGCAAATACGTAATATCCAATTCGTTGATAAAATTATAGGTATCTAAGAAATGTTCATGCGTTTCACCGGGAAACCCAACAATGACATCAACACCGATCGCACAATCCGGCATCAAAGACTTAATTTTCGCTACACGAGAACGATATAAATCCGATAGGTATTTACGGCGCATTCGAGTTAAAATTTCGTCATTCCCGCTCTGAAGTGGAATATGAAAGTGGGGGACGAACTTTTTACTTTGGGCTACGAATTCAATAATTTCATCGGTTAGTAAATTGGGTTCAATAGAACTAATTCGATATCGATAAACTTCCTCAATTTTATCTAATTCCTGAACGAGTTGGTAAAAATTCTGTCCATGATTTACACCAAAATCTCCTAAATTTACTCCTGTTAAAACAACCTCTCGTACTCCTTTAGCAGTTGCCTCACGCACTTGTTCTAACGTAGTGGCAATATCTGCACTTCGAGATTTTCCACGTGCTAAAGGGATGGTACAAAAACTGCAAAAATAATCGCAACCATCTTGTACTTTCAAAAACATCCGGGTGCGGTCACCTTCGCTAAACCCAGGAACGAACTCATTTACGTCTTTTATGGGTTGGTTATGTAAACGGGATTTTTCCTCTTTTTCCAAGGAATGCAGATAATCCATTAACTGAAACTTTTCTGCTGCCCCCAAAACCATATCTACACCCGGTATATTGGCAATTTCCTGAGGCTTCAGCTGTGCATAGCATCCTACAACCACGATATACGCATTCGGATTGTATTTAAGAGCTTCTTTTACAACTTTTTTACATTTGCGATCAGCATGATCTGTAACCGAACAGGTATTAATTACATACAGGTCTGCTCCATCGGTAAACTCTTTGCGTTCAAAACCGTTTTTGGTTAATTGTTGAGCAATAGTGCTACTTTCTGCAAAGTTTAGCTTACAACCTAGTGTATATAGTGCTACAGATTTAGACATTCAATTGCAAAATTAAAAAATAAATGCACCTTCAACGGAGAAGGTACTTATTCTTTTTCCATTTCCGGTTGCAGGTGCCACACCTTGCACGAAGAAGTTGTCATTCAAATCATTTACTCCAACATTTATCCCAAATGAATAGCCATAGCCTTCCAATTTTTGCTGATAACCAATGTGAAGCAACACTTCCAAAGGCTTAAAAGGTAAATTATCCCAAGTTCCTTGATGGCTTCCGTTAGGATCCACAAAATGGTAATACGGTATTTTGTCTGGCCCTACATACATCACTGATCTTAATATATAACTGGGTGTTACTCCTAAAACCAAAAAGGGCGCTTCACGACGCTGGGATGGATCTAAAGAGATCAATATCGACAACGGCAAATCCAAAGTAACCATACTTATTTTCGAATATGCTTGATTTTTGGCTGTGTCCAATTTCGAAGGATTGGTAAAATTCCCACCACGAAAACGAACATCCAACCCCGCTTGGTAGTGAAATGTGCCTTTTTTAAGGTCATCATGAATGTACAGTCCAGCCAAATAACCAATGGTTGGCACAGCATTTTTTAGTTCTCCACCGTAAAATGAGTAAGCTCCCAAACCCATTCTAAGCCCAATATTCAAATCATCTTCTTGGTTTCCAGCTTGTGCTTTCAATTGACTTGAGAACGTCCCCAAGCACAATAAGACTAGAGCAATGCGTAATTTCATGATTCCGTGTTTTATAGATTAGCAATATCGTTTCCTTTTAGCGCTTTTGCAATGGCTATATCCATCACGCGCTCAGCAAACGGTTTAGTAAAATCATTTAACGTTTCAACCGCCTTAGATATTTCATGTCGGTTATCTGAATCCAATAGACCTTTTACGGCCTCAATTCGTTGTTTGGTACCTTGAATTTCCTCAGAGGTAAGCAGTTCATTATTCTTTTCTAAGAACCGCTCTGCTGTATAAATCATTTGATTCGCTTCATTCTTAGCTTCAATATTCAGGCGCAAATCAATATCTGTTTGTGCATGTGTTAAACCTGAAATTAGCATTTCTTCAACTTGTTGATCTGTTAATCCATAACTCGGCTGAATTTCCACATCCTGTTCAACTCCACTTCGCAATTCCTTCGCTTTAACTTTTAGCATACCATCGGCATTTAATGCGAATTGAATTTCAATTTTGGGAAGACCAGCTGGCATTGCGGGAATATTTTTCAAAATAAATTCTCCGAGCTTCCTATTCTCTGCAACTAATTCTCGTTCGCCCTGGAAAACAGCGATTTTCATGTTGATTTGACCATCGACCGATGTGGTATATTCCCGTCCTACTCGAGATGGAATTTTTGAGTTTCGGGGGATGAGAACATCCATGAGGCCTCCAGCGGTTTCAATACCCAAGGACAAGGGGGTTACATCCAGCAACAAAATGTCTTTCCGATTTCCAGCAAGAATATCCGCTTCAACTGCTGCTCCTAATGCAACAACTTCATCCGGATTCAATTGATTATTAATATGTACACCCTTGAAAATTTCCGACAGGGTTTTATAAATTTCTGGAAAACGCGTAGACCCACCTACTAAAACCACTTCGCTAAGTTCATGCACCGAAATTTGTGCATCTTTTAAGGCTTGATGCACGGATTTCATGGTTTTATCGATTATAGGTTGCGCCAATTGTTTTAGTTGTTCATAATTCAGATGGAAGGCATGTTCCACCCCCGAATGGTTCCAATTTATTTGGACATTTTGGAAAACATCCTTGGATAGCTGAATTTTTGCGTTTTCCGCAAACAATCGCAAAGATTGTTTTTGCGCATTGTTCAACTGATTAAATTCAATTCCTATTTCCGACAACCAGTGTTCAGCAATAGCACGATCGATGTCGTCGCCACCCAAATAGGTATCACCATGAGTGGATAACACTTCAAAAACGCCATCTTCCAATGTAAGAATGGAAACATCAAAGGTTCCACCTCCTAAATCATACACTAAAATTTTACCGTTTTTCTTTTCTTGCATGCCGTAAGCTAAGCTAGCGGCAGTAGGTTCGTTGATGATTCTTAATACATCAAGTCCAGCAAGTTTACCTGCATCGCGGGTAGCTTGTCGTTGAGATTCATTGAAATAGGCAGGCACGGTAATTACTGCTTGAGTAATTTCGGTATTAAAATAGGATTCTGCTCCTTTTTTCAACTCTTTTAAAATAAGAGCTGAAAGTTCAATTGGATTGTAAAACCGATCATCAATGCGTACTTTAACCAAACTGTCTGAGTTATCATCAATAATTTGATAACTGATCAAATCTTGTTGCTCCCGAACATCGTTATAGCTTTTTCCTAACAGTCGTTTAACACTGAAAATAGTGCGTTCTGGAGACTCAATGAGTTTTGCTTTGGCTGCGGTTCCCACAATGGGCATAGCATTCTCATCAAAATAAACCACCGACGGCACTAGGTTTCCCTGATTTATAGAAATTATTTCTGAATTCAACTGATTCTCAGGCACGTAGGCTACCAAGGAGTTCGTGGTACCCAAATCTATACCTAAAATCACTTTCTTTTTTTCTATAGAACCGGTGGCAATATTGATGCTAATCTTTGACATGTTTCTTTTATATTCAGCTAGAATAGGTTTATTGATTTTCCACTTTTAACAAGGTAAACTACAAAACACCTTGGAATAATCATTTTCCCATAAAACACAAAGGTACAACCGCGTTTTTAATAATTTGGGATACCCAACCGATTATTCGACTTTTGTATCGAATTTTTCGACATTTTATGACCTAAGTCATTGTTTATATTCATCCATTTTCAGTGAGATCAACCAATGACAAAACACGGACATTTGATGACACGAAGTTTACATAAAAACACCTCGGTTTGGATACAGTAAGGGTAATTTTGCAGCAACAATTTTTTACATCTAACCAGACATGAAAAAAATATTATTTTTAGCTGCAAGCACGATGATGTTAGCTAGCTCTGTAAAGTCCCAAACCGTAATCACCGATACAGTTTCTATGGGACCAGGTTACTCGAACTTTGCATTCTTCAATGTTTCCAGTGGCGTGAAAAATACCATGCCCATTAATTCTTGGCACATGTCGCACACTTCTAACACCCGCGACAATGCATTGAAGTTTAACCACACCGGCGATGCATTTGTTTATTTGTATCCAAATGGTGACAACAAATTTTTTGAAACTTTCGACACAACGGGTTGGAAGTCATGGGTAAAGCCTTACAACGACTTGGTAAAACACGACGAAGGCGCTTTGAACAAGCAAAAAAGTTCCAACATGTGGGATTTTTCTTGGGGTGTTTATGATGCAACTACTCACAAAGTAGTAGGTGACTCCATGTACTTGATTACTTTGGGCAAAGGACAAAACATGCGTTTCTTCAAGTTTATGCCTGTGTCTCAAGAATCTAATGGTGATTTCATCTTCACCATCGCCGAACTAAACGGATCAAATGCAGTAACGGATACCTTAAAACAAAGTCTTGCGAATGGTGCAACTTACAAGTATTTCAATTTCACAACTATGAAACAAGTGAATGTTGAACCTCCATCTTCAGAAGGATGGCATTTGAATTTCACTCGTTACTATGTTCCAACTTTAAATCAAGGAGTGTACATTCCCTACATCACTGCGGGAGTTGAGTCAAAAAGAGGCATCAGAATCGCTAAATTCAAAGGTTTAGCTTGGAGCGATTTGCAAAGCAATCACGTTCAAATTATCGATGATGCCAACATCGATACTACCGGCGGAAAAGGATTTAGAAATGAATTAACCCGTGTAGGTCATGATTGGAAATCCTTCAACGGTCAATCATTTGTGGTGGCTGACAGCATGAACTACATCGTGGAAGTTCCTACTAGCAGCGGTAAAGAGTTCTGGGGTGTGCGTTTCACAGGTTTCGGAGGAAGCGCTAACGGAAACGTAATTTTACAACGTGTGCTATTGACTTCATTATCTTCTACAGAAGCGTTAACTAAATCATTCGTAATTTTCCCCGTTCCGGCAAACGATCAATTGTTTGTAAAATCGATCAACAATGAGCCCATTTCAAGCGTAAATGTTTACGGTTTAGATGGTCGTATTTTGATTTCTGGGGATGTTAACTCTAACGAAGAGTTAGCTGCATTAAACATTTCAAATTTGAAGGCTGGACAATACATCGTTGAAGTTAAAACCAACAGCGGAGTACAATCTCAAATCATTAACAAATTATAATTTCGATTGCAAAAAGAAATGGAACGGTGTGATTTTCAAAATCTTTTTAAAAAAACCATAATTTCTGGATTGTGTGCTTTGTTTCTGCCCATTTTTTCGCAGAACAACTCCAACCGATTAGTTATTGTGAAGGATTTAGAAAATCAACCCGTTCCTGCTCTTGCCTTTTATATCACTGAAATCAATTCTAATTTTACAATTAGACCTGAAACTCAGAAATTCAAAGAAACCGATGAAAATGGGGAGTTCTTAATTCCCAGCGACCAAGATTACAAAATTGAATTGATTGGCAATGAAGGTAAAATTATTAATCCTTCATCTCAATTAATCAAAAGCGGAATTACTGCATTGCACATAACAGTTGATGTAAACATCAAACGAATCAATCCAGTAACAATTACGGGGTCTGTTCAGCCAAGACTGGCTTCAGAAAACCCCTACTCTGTGCAAACCATTACTTCCAAGACCATTCAATTAATGGCTGCACAGAATTTAAACGACGTCCTCCAAAACCAATCAAACATTCAACTTTCTAACGACCCTAGTTTGGGTACTAGTATTAAGTTGCAAGGTTTGGGAGGGCAAAATGTAAAGATTTTAATTAACGGCGTGCCTATGATAGGTCGCTTAAACGGGAATATTGATATTTCACAAATTCCTACTTCAAATATAGAACGAATCGAAATTATTGAAGGACCTATGAGCGTGGTGTACGGTACCGACGCCATTGGTGGAGTAATCAATATTATTACCAAGAAACCTATGCGGTCCAAGAACGCATATACTATTCAGGGATATTCAGATGCTGCTAACAATTATAACCTAGATGGTCAATCGTTAGGCAGCTTTAAACTATATAGGAACTTAAACACCGGATGGAGTTTAGGCGGTGGTCGACAGTTTTTTGGTGGTATGGACTTCAATCCATCCACACGTTCAATGGATTGGAAACCTAAAACACGATTGTATGGAAATGGTGGTATTTCATTCACCTCCAATAAATGGAAGACCTTAGTCAATTTTAATGCCTTTCAAGAAAAACTAACTGATCGGAGTAATGCTGAATACAATTTGATTAGTGTTACCGGTTACAATAACTACTTCAACACAACACGTGCTGATTTAGTAGCGGTAACAGAATACAAACTCAATGATCGAGATCATTTTCGTTTCCAAAACTCCGTGAATGGATACTATAGAACCAAAACTAACGTTCGCAGAAATTTAGTTACCGGTTCTGAAGTAGTTACCCGTCCCGATGACCAGGATACAACACTAAATACCCAAATAAATTTACGCGGATTATGGTCGCATAAATCGAAATTCAATAAAAGAGAATGGCTTTGGGGCTATGAAGTACAAAGTGAGCAGCTTGAAACCAAACGTGTATTAACCGGCAAACCTATTACCGATGTTGCGATTTTCGGAAGTGCAGAATTTAAATACTATTCTAAACTGAATGTGAAGCCATCATTAAGGATGGCATACAATAACACATTTGGCACTAATCCCTTTCCTAAATTACTTCCTTCAGGATTGAAAATGGCACCTTTAATCCCATCCATTCAGATTAAATACGATGTTAGTAAGCATTTAACTCTAAGGTCGTCATATGCACAAGGATTTAGAGCACCCAATGCAAAAGAATTGTATTTTCTATTTGTAGATATCAATCATAACGTTCAAGGTAATCCTAATTTGCAATCTGAAAAGTCACAGAATTACATTGTTTCATTGGATTACAGGCACAACATTTCAAAAGAAATCGGAGCTACATTTAAATTGAGTGGGTTTTATAACCACATACAAAATCAAATACAATTGGCGCTGGAAGATCCCCGAACTAATCTATACCGATACATCAATATTGGACTAATGAACTCCCGAGGAATCACCGTTCAGTCCGACTTATTTGTTCATCATATAAATTTCCAAATAAGCGGTTCTATCATGGATAATGAATCACGTTATGATTTCATGTCGGGAATTGCTTCGTGGAGATTGGCTCAAGCTACCTTAAATGTGCGTTACGATTTCCCACATCAAAATGCCTCTATTCAAATGTTCAGTCGATTTACTGGCCCCACGGTTGGCTATACCAATACCGCTGAATTGTATAAAAACTCCAGCTACTATCTTACCGACATTAGCGTATCAGAAAAGCTTTGGAACAAACGAATTCTATTACAAGCAGGATGTAAAAATCTGTTTGACGTGCGCCAAATAAATACCTCTTTACAAAGCGGTGGAGTGCATGGAAATGGTTCATCCGGAATAAATATCGGTACAGGTAGAAACTTTTTTGCTCAGTGTATAATAACTTTGTAATGAATTCATTTTTTAAACAATTTTTCACATCCAAACCCAGCATGCGTACCCAGTATAAGTTAAAATTTCTTTCTCCTGTTTTACAGTTAATTATCCTTGCATCACTGTTATTACAGCTATGGGGATGTGAAAAGGAAGAACCCTTATATCCGCAGCCAAAAGTAGCTGCAGGATTGCAAACTGCCACATTTGAAATGGGAGAAACCTATTCTAATCAATTGTGGTTTGATTTCGAATCCCAAAAAACATTTACCAACCAATTTGGCAAATGGGATGTAGGCTTCTCGTGTTTTGGGGAACCACATATCACCATTTGTGGAGGTAAGAGTGCTTTTTTATCGGTAGCAAAGATTACGGATGTTGACTTTGACCATATAGATGGATCCTTAATGCAGAATCTAAATTGGAAGTTTGATAATCCGAATGGCCATATCGACTCTTTAGCTTTTTCAGGCTGTTTTGCCAAGCAATCTAATGGATATACAGGCAAACCGAATGAAACTTACGTTATTGACTTAGGTGTTGACACCATCCCTTCAAAGCGTTATGTTAAAATGCAATTCCTCAGTGTTCGCGGTGGGGTCTATGAATTCCTGTGGTCGTATGTTCTCGATCCTCAATTTTTATATCTAACCAAAGTCTATACCAAGCCAGATAGAAATTACGCGTATTTCAATTTCTCTACCATGCAATTGATTGAGAATGAACCTGTGGCACTTAATGAATGGGATATCGTTTTTACAACCTATAAAGAATCCATACCCGATGTAAACGGTGTAATGTATCCCTATATCATTCGAGGAGCACTGATCAATCCATTTAAAATTTCAGTGGCTCAGATCGATGGAGGAATCCCTTTCGATCAATTCAATATTCAAGATGCTCAATCATTGATGTACAATAAAAATATCAATGAAATAGGCTACGATTGGAAAGAATACTCTCAATCTGCTAGTAAGTATACCATGGTTCCCAATCGCTATTACGTGATTAAAACCATCAATGGTAACTATTTCAAAATGCGTTTTATTGACTTTTATGACGATAAAGGTCGAAAAGGCTATCCCAAAATGGCTTGGGAAATTTTAAAATAATTTCAATATCAAAATATGAAAATTTCAGCTGCCCTCATCATTTCAATTGGCTTGTTTAATGCCAATATCAGTTTCGCTCAGAATCAACAAGGACAGGGTCATGGACATGATCATGGTCATGGTCATTCGCACGGTGTTCCTGCTGGTGCGCAACCAAATCCACACGATCCCAAAAATTCTGGACGTCCACAAGAGGCTGCTCCTCAACCTGAAAAGCATTTGAAAAATTTAAAACAATTAACTTTTGGCGGAGACAATGCTGAGGCTTATTTCAGTTTTGATAACCAAAAAATTGTTTTCCAAAGCAACAATAAAAAATGGGGAGTTCAGTGCGATCAAATTTTCACCACTCCATTGGCTCAAATGGGTTCTCCCGAATTCCAGCCACCTATGGTTTCCACAGGTTTAGGTAGAACAACTTGTTCGTACTTTATGCCCGGCGATTCAACTATTGTGTATGCAAGTACTCATTTGGGTGGAAAAGATTGTCCCCCAACTCCCGAAACCAAAGGCGCTTATTTATGGCCCATCTATGCTGATTTCGACATTTTTGTGAGCGATTTAAACGGTAATATCGTAAAACAACTAACGAATTCTCCAGGTTACGACGCTGAAGCTACCGTTTCTCCTGATGGAAAATCAATTGTATTTACCAGCACACGCAGCGGAGATTTGGAATTGTGGATTATGGATATTGATGGTAGTAACCCAAGACAGATTACCAGCGGTTTAGGTTATGATGGTGGAGCATTTTTTTCGCCTGATAGTAAAAAGTTAGTTTTTAGAGCTTCTCGTCCCAAAACAGAAGAAGAAATCAAAATTTACAAAGATTACTTAGCTAAAAATTTGGTTGCACCAACCAATATGGAAATTTACACGGTTAACGTAGATGGAACAAACCTAAAACAAATCACCAAATTGGGTAAAGCAAACTGGGCTCCTTTCTTCCATCCTAAAGGTAAGAAAATCATTTTTTCATCGAATCATCATTCAGAAAGAGGATATGATTTCCAATTGTTTATGATTGGTACCAACGGTAAAAAATTAGAGCGCATTACCAATAATAGCATATTTAATGCTTTCCCAATGTTTTCACCTGATGGTAAAAAACTCATTTTTTCATCCAACAGAAACAACGGCGGAAACCGCGATACCAATTTGTTCATTGCAGATTGGGTGGATTGATTTTGATGCTAAAACGTTAATAGCAAAAAATGGACATAAAAACCCGGGGTGTTGTACTGAAACGGATTCCCTACACCGATAATTCGATGGTAGTGCAAATCTTCACACAACACGCTGGGTTGGTTCCGTTTTTGGTACGGGGATTGCAAAAAAACAAAGCTAAAAACGCCTATTATCAACTCGGTCAGTTCGTTGAAATTGTTTTCAAACCCAAAGATGGGGGCGGTTTATGTCACATCAAAGAGATTTCCATACCCCCAGATTTAATTTCACACCCGGATTTTAGTGCTAACAGCATTTACATTCAACAAATACGGTTCTTTTATATTGAAATATTGAGTTTGTGCATTAATAATGAAGCAGCTCACGACGAAGATTTATACATTGTCATTCAAATTTCATTTCAGAAATTGAATCAATCTAAACAAATCGCAAATCTTCCTTTGGAATTTATTCGTGATTTATGCCAAGTTCTCGGTTATGCACTTCCAACCGAATTGTTAGACATCCCCCGAGAAAAAATCCACAGAGATGAACGTCGTTATCGACTCAATCGCATGGTTGACCATCTAAAAGCACTAGCTTTTCCGGAAAAATCACTAAAATCGTTGTATATAATCGACGAATTGAACGACAATTAAACCTCGGCAGCCTCCTTCGAGCAATACCACCCGTTAATTACCAAGTGGTCGAGTAACTGCGAATTAATTAAACCTCGGCAGCCACCATTTCAACGGCGTTGTTCAACATAGAAACCGCCAAGTCTACCATTTCCGCAGAACCAATAAATAAGGGAACGCGTTGATGCAAATCCTCAGGTAAAACATCTAACACGCGCATTTTACCAGTACTTGCTTTTCCTCCTGCTTGCTCAACTATGAACGACATTGGATTGCACTCGTACATCAAACGCAATTTTCCGTTAGGCGTTTTCTCCGTTGGTGGGTAGATAAAAATCCCTCCTTTTAACAAATTGCGGTGAAAGTCGGCAATTAAACTACCTATATAACGAGCTCCATAAGGGCGATTGGTTTCCTTGTCTTTAGCTTTGCAATACTGAACGTATTCTTGCACTCCTTCTGGAAAATCGGCATAATTTCCTTCATTAATCGAAAATATCTTACCCTGCGTTGGAATTTGAATACTGGGGTGAGATAAACAAAATTCTTGAATACTATCGTCAAGCGTAAATCCGTTAACACCCAAACCGGTGGTATACACCAACATGGTAGAACTACCATAAATGATATAACCAGCTGCAACTTGGTGCTTACCCTTTTGCATGCAATCTGCTTGAGAAGCTACTTTATTTGCCGAATTTCTACGATAAATGCTAAAAATAGTTCCAATACTTGCGTTCACATCGATATTGCTAGAACCATCTAAAGGGTCGATGGCAACAATGTATTTTTCTTCTTCGCAACCTTCTACGAAAACGGGCTCATCGTTTTCTTCTGAGATGATAATGCTCACTTCACCACTTTTCGATAAAGCTGCAATAAATACATCATTAGCAATTACATCGAGCTTCTTCTGTTCCTCACCGTGCGTATTGGTTGCACCGTGATTTCCCAAAATATCTACCAATCCTGCTTTACGAACATCTCTATTTACCACCTTAGCTGCTAATTCCAATGAACGGAAAATTCGCGATAACGATCCACCTGCATCTTTATACAATGACTGCTGGTCTACAATGAACTGTTCTAAGGTGATAATTTGTGAATACGGCATAGGGTTTTTAGGGATTTAAGTATTTATTTTGCAAATCAACTAAAATTTGGTGGATTTATAGTAATTACTGACAAGAAATCCACTGAATTCATCCATATATTTAGTAAAACGATTCATGAAAATATTTAAATTTGGTGGTGCTTCGGTAAAAGATGCAAACGGCGTTAAAAATGTAGCTCACATTATCTCTCATTACGGAGACGGTGAAGTATTGGTTGTAATCAGTGCTATGGGCAAAACAACAAATGCTTTAGAAAAAGTGGTAGATGCCTGTTTTCATGGAAAAAAAGAACTTAAGGAGTACATCGAAGAAATCCGAAATTATCATCAAAATATTACCGCTGAATTATTCCCTGAAAATGGTGAAATCTGGTTAAACGAAGTTGAAAACCTATTTTTAGAATTGGAATGCTTGGTAGACAATGAAAACCTACAAGACGATTACGACTTTCTTTATGACCAAATTGTAACGTACGGCGAGTTGATTTCTACCCGAATTGTGAGTGCATATCTTCTCAGTCAAAATACGCGTAATCAATGGTTAGATGCTCGTAATTTTATATTAACCGATTCACGTTATCGCGACGCAAATGTGCAATGGGATGAAACCAATCGTGTGGTTCAAAATCGCCTAAAACCACTTTCCACTCGGAATCTTATCATCACCCAAGGTTTTATGGGTAAAGGTTTCAAAGGTGAAACAACCACTTTGGGTCGTGAAGGATCCGATTATACTGCTGCCATATTTGGAAAATTATTACAAGCGGAAAGTGTAACGATTTGGAAGGACGTTGCCGGTGTGATGAACGCCGATCCCAAGAAATTCCCAGACAGCCAACTTATTTCCGAATTGACTTACAACGACGCCATTGAATTGGCCTATTATGGTGCTTCTGTAATTCACCCGAAAACCATTCAGCCCTTAAAACATGCGGGTATTCCGTTATTTGTTAAATCGTTCATCCACCCTGATGAAAATGGCACCAAGGTTTCTGAGAATGGTACACCCATTCAAATCCCCTGTCGAATTCTAAAACAAAATCAAATACTACTTGAAATTTCAACTCGAGATTTCAACTTTATCGCCGAAGAAAGTTTGCAGCGCATTTTTGCAGCACTTTCCAATCATAAAGTTCGAGTAAACATTATGCAGAATTCAGCCATTCACTTCCGTTGCGTTTTTGATAACAAAGAAAATAAATTTGTACCCTTAATGGCAGAATTGGATTCCTTGGGTTTCAATGCCAAAGCTACAGAAAACCTGCAGTTATTGAGTATTTATCAGCCCGAAAACTCTACGACTTTAGGTATTGAAGGACAGATTATTTTAGAACAAAATAGCGGTTCCGCAAAACACTATTTACTTCAATTTTAACTTCTGACCGGCGCGTATTGCATTGTTATTTAACGAATTGATTTTCTTCAAATCGTCTACTTGCATATTGTACAATCGGCTAATAGCAAACAACGTTTCTCCCGGTTTTACAAAATGAAACTCGGGTATGGACGGCGTTTTCTTCAATTCTGTATTGGACTCTGCTACACTTCTAACTGCAATAGACGCTTTTAACCCTGGCGATAATATTAATAATTGCCCAGGTTGAACTTGTGCATACTCTAAGTCATTCCAACGCACTAAATTCAATACAGAAGTTTTGTACAATGCTGCAATACTCTCGATGGTTTCTCCCGCTTGAACTTCGTGCGTATTTTCATCCAACTGCGGTTTGCCTTTCGATTGTTTCATCACCGAAGTTGCTGTCGACATAGGTACGTTTCCAGTAATTACCTTTGGAGGTGCAGGTCGTTTTTCTTGCAAATAAATTTCCTCTCCTATTTGAGGTTCTTGTCCTGGTTCTAAGCGATTCAATTTTTGCAATGATTTCAATTTGACGGCATACAATTGAGAAACGTCATGCAAAGATTCACCTCTTTTGATGATGTGCACTTGTTCTGGGGCTGTTTTTCTTTTGGGACGCAAGTACAAGATTTCGCCTGGATTGATTACATGCTCCTTATCCAAATCATTGAACTTAACTACTTGCCATTCTGCCAATTGATTTTCCTTTGCGATAGATTGCACACTTGCACCTTGATTGGCCGCAACTGCTGGCAAACCGTTTACCTCCATTCGGCGCGAATTTCCTTCTTCAAAGAAATCCGACCCTAAAATCACCATGCTATCGTATAGGGTAAGTCTATACTTAACAATCAATTTCGACAATATGCTTCCGTATGCGGGATTAGTTGCATATCCGGCTTCGCGTAATCCGTTAGCCCAACCAACATAATCGGTGGGTTCCAATTCGAATAATGATGCATAACGAGCGCTTTCTTTGAGGAATAAAGAGTGGTCTCTGTAACTTTGTCGAGCGTTTTCGTATCCTCTAAAACATTCATCTTTGGCGTCATCATCAGCTAAGCAAAAGGCGCCATTCCAATTTTTTCGACACTTTATGCCAAAATGATTATTGCATTCCTTAGAAAGTTTTGAATTTCCCGATGCACTTTCTAAAATTCCTTGTCCAAGTGTAATACTTGCTGGAACCCCGTATGCCCTCATTTCATCCATAGCAATTTCTTTGAACGAATCAATGTATTGCTTGGTAGTCATAGATTTAGACTCCTGAGAATAAGCATCCCCCGAAAACCAAAACCCTAAAAACAAAATGAACGCTTGTAACCTAAATTTCATGAATGTGATATAAGTCTCAAACCTAACTGATTCCTAAATATATTTATCGAAATTGTTTTTCACACATAGGGAATAACCCGTAATTTTGTATTTTATGAGTTTCAGAGTTTTTATTCCTATTCTTCTAACGCTATTTGCGTGGATATCTAATACGGCACAAGCTGCGGGATTCCCAAAACCCAAATTCACCACTTCCTACAGCAAGACTGTGGGAGTTAAGACAGGCGATGTTATTGAACTTGTGATAAAATTTGACATTGCACCCGGGTTTCATGTTTACTCTGAAAAAAGCGATTGTCCTGAATACGATGGGCCCATTCGTGCAACCTTAGATTTCACTCCATCCAATGAATACGCACTAGTTGGTAAATTCTATGGAATTGGAGATCACATGGTAAAGGAAACCGAAATCTGGAATTGCTCTACAGGCGAATTCGATAAAAAAGGAGAATTTCGTCAAAAAATAAAGGTTCTAAAAAATATTTCGGCCATTAAAGTTATTTTCAACGGTCAAATTTGTAATGAATCAGGTTGTGAAAATATCAAGGACCAACCGCTTCAATTCCCAGCTTTATCTGTTTCGGGGGAAGCTATTGCGGCTCCTGTTGTTGTAGAACC
Organism: uncultured Rhizobium sp.; assembly: GCA_964415065.1. Taxonomy (GTDB): domain Bacteria; phylum Bacteroidota; class Bacteroidia; order NS11-12g; family UBA955; genus VMCP01. The sequence goes on along the minus strand of CAYPYX010000002.1, from coordinate 31,820 downwards.
TACTGCTGTTCCAACTGAAACAACTGAAAATTCAGATACGGTAACATCCACACAAACAGCTGGAAGTCCTGCTATGAGCGGTGATTACACACCAGAATATAAACGCGAAGGCGGAATTAAGGAAATCAAACAATTTCAGGGACAAAAAGCCGAAGAAAAAGAAGAAGGCATGATGACTCTGTTCATTTTGGCCTTTCTAAGTGGATTAACTGCCTTGTTAACTCCTTGTGTTTTCCCAATGATTCCGATGACTGTTTCGTTCTTTATTAGAAACAAATCTCGTTCTGCCGCGCTGAGAGACTCTTTTACATTTGCTATTTCATTGATTGGATTGTATACCATTTTGGGCACTATTGTAGCGTTTGCCTTCGGTGCGAATGCGGCGAATTGGCTCAGCACTCATTGGATTCCTAACATCTTCTTTACCGTAATATTTGTAGTTTTCGCAGCCAGTTTCTTTGGAGCATTTGAAATCACCTTGCCTTCATGGCTAGTCAATAAAGTAGATAAACAGGCGGATAAAGGAGGAATGACAGGGGCCATTTTCATGGCAATGACCATTGCCTTGGTTTCATTCAGTTGTACTGGCCCGATCGTAGGAACCGTATTAGTAGAAGCCGTACATGGCGGTGCCATGCGTCCAGTAATCGGAATGTTTGGTTTCTCCTTGGCATTCGCACTACCATTCGGATTACTAGCATTATTCCCAGGCTGGTTAAACAGCATGCCCAAAAGTGGCGGATGGTTGAACAGTGTTAAAATCGTTTTGGGATTTGTGGAATTAGCCTTTGCATTGAAATTCTTAAGCATTCCAGACCAAACCTACCATTGGGGAATTTTAGACCGTGAAGTTTATTTAGCCATTTGGATCGTTTTATTTTCTCTTTTGGGGATGTATTTATTGGGTAAAATTCAATTTGACCACGATACACCTAACCCTAAAATTGGAATATTACGCTTGGGCTCTGTTATTGCCGTTTTTGCTTTTGTGGTTTACATGATTCCTGGAATGTTTGGAGCACCTTTGAAAGCACTTGCTGGTTATTTACCTCCAATGAGTACTCAAGATTTTCGATTGGATCGCTCCGCTGAATCAGAAGCTGGAATATGTAGAACGCCCAAATATTCAGACCAATTGCATACACCGCATGGAATTGCTTCCTATTTCGATTACGATGAAGCATTAGCATGTGCACGCGAACAAGGCAAACCCTTGTTCATCGATTTCACCGGACACGGTTGCGTGAATTGTCGCAAAATGGAAGAAAAAGTTTGGTCGGATCCAAAAGTATTAAAAATGTTGAAAGAAGACTACATTGTGGTTTCATTATACGTGGATGATAAAAAAATCAAACTTCCAGCAAGCGAACAATTTAAGAGTCAACGAACTCAAAAATTAATTACTACGTTAGGTGATAAAAATGCTGAGTTGCAAGAAGTTTATTACGGTAAAACAACTCAACCCTTGTATTGTCTTATAGATGGTAACGAACAATTGTTACAGCCAGCATACGGAGCTGATTATTTCCAATTCCAAGTTGAACCTTTTGTAAAATTCTTGGAGGAAGGTAAAACCAACTACAAAAAATAATCTAACATGAGCACCCCTTTTTCGGCTAAATCACACTTCATTCAAGCACAAAATACGCTTGAAGTATTCTTGAATAACGAGGAAAATTTTGTCAAAATTGACCAAGCCATTCAACTTTTGGCAAATGCTTTTAAACAAGGCGGTAAGGTTATTTCTTGTGGAAATGGCGGAAGTCATTGCGACGCTATGCATTTTGCAGAAGAACTAACAGGTAGATACCGAAACAATAGAAAAGCACTTCCTGCAATAGCCATTAGCGATGCTAGCCATATGTCTTGCGTAGGAAATGATTATGGTTTTGACTTTATTTTCAGTCGCTTCGTTGAAGCTCATGGAAAATCAGGCGATATATTACTTGGCATATCCACCAGCGGTAATAGTACTAACGTAATTAATGCGTTAAACACAGCTCGGGAATTGGGTATGACCACCATTTGTCTTACGGGCAAAGATGGAGGCAAAATCAAGGATTTATGTGACTTAGAAATACGTGCACCTCATTCTGAATACGCCGATCGAGCACAAGAAATTCACATTAAAATAATTCATGCGCTAATTGACGGTGTTGAAAATGCGTTGGCATTAAACTAACATGATCATTTTCGCGCCCAATTGCACAATTGGCATTATATTGCGCCACTTTTAAATTCGCATATAATTAATATTAATAGAGAATGATCCGATTTCGACTGACTTTATTGAGTTTCCTCCAATTCTTTATCTGGGGATCATGGCTCATTACCATTGGAACTTTCTGGTTTGAAACAAAAAAATGGGGTCCCCAAGATTTTGGGGTTATTTTTTCTACGATGGGAATCGGTGCTCTAGTTATGCCTGCTATTATGGGTATCATTGCCGATAGATATTTATCCGCACAGAAACTATACGGCATACTTCATTTATTGGGTGGTATTGGATTGTACTTTATTCCATTCGCTCAAACTCCAGCGGATATGTTTTGGAGAATTTTAGTCACTATGTTCTTTTACATGCCCACCATTTCGATGTCTGCTACAGTTTGTTATCATATCCTATCTCAGGAAGAGTACGATATAGTAAAAACATTTCCGAAAATTCGAGTTTGGGGAACTGTAGGATTTATCGCAGCATTATGGACCGTTAGTTTAACCCATAATGAAGCCTCTGCAAATCAATTTTTTATTGGAAGTGCTGTTTCAATCCTCTTGGGGATATTTTCTTTTACCCTACCCGATTGTCCACCAGCAGGTAAAATAAAAACTGAAAAAGGTTGGATGAACAACTTAGGTTTGGATGCATTTAAGTTATTCAAAGATTACCAATTCAGCATTTTCTTTATATTCTCCATGTTACTTGGGGCTGCTTTGCAATTAACCAATGCCTATGGTGATGTATTTCTTCATGTATTCGATAAAAACCCCAATTACGCACATTCATTGGTGGTGAAATACCCAGCCATGATTATGAGTATCTCTCAAATTTCGGAAACCCTATTCATTTTGGCCATTCCATTTTTCATGAAACGATTCGGCATAAAACAAGTTATGTTGATTAGCATGATTGCATGGGTATTGCGATTTGGTTTATTTGCATTTGGTAACCCTGGCGATGGTTTATGGATGATCGTTTTGTCGTGTATTATTTATGGAATGGCATTCGACTTTTTTAATATTTCAGGGTCTCTATTTGTCGAACAAAATACGTCTAAAGGTATTCGTTCCAGTGCTCAAGGGGTATTTACCATGATGGTTAATGGTGTAGGAGCAATCTTAGGCAGTGTTGTAAGCGGATTTGTAATTGAACATTATTTTCAGGATGCCCAAGGTTCAATGGATTGGCAATCTATCTGGTTAAGTTTTGCAGGATACTCGTTGATTGTGGCGATTGCATTTGGCATATTGTTTAAAAACAAACCCCTGACGGCTCAATAATTACAGTTCTAATAC
>CAYPYX010000002.1:12900-28204 GCA_964415065.1 uncultured Rhizobium sp. | reverse complement strand
TAATTACAGTTCTAATACTAGGAACAGTAATTACGGATCGATAGTTACAGTTCTAACACTAAGATCAATAATTTCGGATCATTTATTCCAGTTCTAATACAAGGATCAATATTATTACGGATCATTTATTACAGTTCTAACACTAAGATCAATAATTTCGGATCATTAATTACAGTTCTAATACAACGGACCCATAATTACGAAACCATTAAAATCTGTAATTGCCTACAAGAACTAAAGTTTTTATTGAAATTCATCGTAAGGATTCTTAACCGGAACCGTTGGATCTTCATTTTCCGAATCAATTACAGGTAATTCTGGGGAAATAAACATTCGATTCAACCAGAAATCACGTCCCAAAAGAGCAATTAAAACACCCGTTGTAAGACCACTAATATGTCCCTGGTAAGAGATTCTGGGATCAATAGGAAAAATACCCCACCACATGCTACCGTACCATAAACATATGATAAAGAACAATGATAGTACTTTTCTATTGGGATGCAAAAATGCTAAGGTCGACAGAAATCCAGCAAATGAATATGACCACGTGGAAGCGCCAATATGTATACTGCCGATTGGTGCTAGGAAAAACAAAATAATTCCAGAAATAAGCCATTGCAGTAAAAAAAACTGAAACCACCCGTCTCTAATAAAGAGTATAAACAACAGGCTAAGTCCCCCAATTGAAAATACATTTCCCATTAAATGTTCCCAATTTCCATGAATCCAAGATCCTGTAAATGAAGTATACATAAAAGACCATTCGCGGCCATGAGTACCCAATAGTACTGAGACTTTTTGTGGTAAATTACCTGATCCGTAAAAACAAGTACACCATCCATATTCAGCAACTAACCCAAGGTATTGTATGGCAAACAGTGCTATCAATAAAATAATTGGTGCAAGAAGGCGAATTGTTGAGATCTTCATTCCAAATCCAAGGTAACATTGATCCATGAATCATCAAAAGAAACCGAGTATTTTTTATAAAATTCTATTGCTGGGGTGTTCCAATCTAAAACTTGCCAAACGATTCGTTTGAATTTTTGATCTTTTGCAAATTCAATTACAGCATCTAATAGTTGTTTGCCAAATCCCATTTTGCGAAATGATTCTTCAACAATTAAATCCTCCAAATAAAATACGGGACCCTTCCAAGTTGAATACCGGATATAGCCAATTGCTGCTCCCACTACTCTATTTTCTGAATTTTCCAGTACCCACGCAAAAGCCAAGGGTTTACTTCCACTGCAATGTTCTTGTAGAATTTCGGGATTGGTAATTACCTCATTTGGTGCCTTTTCATATTCAGCTAACTCCAATATTAATCGATGAATATCTTGGAAATCTCGATTGTTTTCTGCCTTTCGAATCATTTTTTGCTGTGAATATTGCCTATAATAACGGTAATTATCGGGCTAAGATGAACAAACTTCTCGTATTAAACTGAAGTAAAACAGCGAAACTGCAGCAGGTTCAGAAGTTTTAAAAGGGGATTGAAAAAAACGAAATTTGTTAGCGTATAGCCAACTTTAGTGTACGTGTATGTTCACCGCTTTTAACTTGGAGAAAATAAACGCCTTTATCTAAATTGGCATCCATAACGTTGATACGTACTTGTTTCTCCATGTAGTCTGATTTTTTCAACGGATGCACATATGCTACTTTACCTAACACATCAGAAATAATGATGGCGGCATCAGGGAAATCCGATTCTAGAAAATCCAGATTCACATAAAAATAGGAACCACTAACTGGGTTGGGTGTAATGTTAAACGAAGGCCCGCCTGAATGCACGGGGTTTTCATCCTCCAATAAAGGCATTATTTGCTTCGCGTTGGAAGTGGCAAAACAAACAAATAGGGTGAATAACAAAAGTAATCGTCTAACCATTACAGCAAAGATAAAAAATATTTTTGTAAAAAAAAAGGCATCCCGCTGGGATGCCTTTTTAAGATTTTTCAATTGATTACTTAGCAGCTTCAGTAGAAGTAGCAGTAGAATCAGTTGCAGTTGAATCAGTTGCAGTAGTGTCAACAGTTGTTTCAACAGCAGTTGAATCAGTTGCAGTTGAATCAGTAGTAGTTTCTTCAGTTGCGTTGTTACCACAAGCAGCGAAAGCGAATACTACGCAAGCTGCTAAAGCGAAAGTGATTTTTTTCATTTTTAAATTAGTTTTTTTCGATTGAGTGTGCGCAAAATTAGGATGAATTTTAGAATCTGCAAAGTGCTTATTGATTTTTTTTTACTTTTTTTTATAATTTTTAATTTATCATTGATAATCAATGAGTTACAAAACAACTTTTTGGGGCTATTTTTGTTCCTTTATTATGAATGCAACCATTATTGGCAGTGGAATAGCTGGTTTGGCCTCTAGTATACACCTAGCACGCAAAGGTTATAAGGTACGAATTATGGAACAATCACCCTCCTATGGAGGCAAGTTAAATACCATAATATTAGGAAATTACCGCTTCGATTCAGGACCCAGTTTGTTCACAATGCCACATTTTGTAACGGAACTTTTAGACCCCGATTTAATTCAAAAATTTGAATATTTAAAATTACCTGTTTTATGTAATTATTTTTACCCCGATGGCAGTCGATTTCAAGCCTCTGCACAAAAGGAAACATTTATCGACGAAGCTGCACGTTTTTTTGATGAACCTAAATTGAAAATTGAACGCTTCTTAAATCATTCTAAACGTGTATACGACATCACTTCGCCGGTATTTTTAGAAAATAGTTTACATAAATTATCTACTTATACAGCTCCAACTGGATTAAAAGGAATTGCCAACTTATGGCGATTGGACATGTTCCGTACCATGAACCAAGCCCTAGAGTCACAATTTTCTAATCCAAAAATCATTCAGCTTTTCAATCGCTACGCCACATACAACGGTTCTAATCCCTACAAAGCACCAGCTACCTTACACGTAATTCCTCACTTAGAATTTCATTATGGAGCCTATTTGCCTAAAAAAGGAATGCGGGAAATCGCTGATATTCTCTATGAACAAGCAACAAGACTCGGTGTAACATTTGAATTTAATTCGCGCGTGCAAACTTTGAATTCAGGAAAAGTAGTGAATTCAGGTAGCGTGAATTCAGGTAGCTCAGGAAAAGTAAATTCATTAAAATCAACTCAAAAATCTCGAATCACCTCAGTAATTACTGAGGAAGGCAAAGAATATTCAAGCGATTTAGTTATTGCCAACGTTGATATCAAAATCGTTTATCAGAAATTTTTACAGAAATCTCTTCCCCCGAAAATTAAAAATGCGGAAAATTCTAGCTCGGCATTGATCTTCTATTGGGGCATTAAACAAAAGTTCCCAGAGCTCGATGTTCATAATATCTTCTTTTCTGAGGATTATCAGGAGGAGTTCGACGCTATTTTCAACCGTAAAACCATCCAAAAAGACCCAACCGTTTATATTAACATTACATCAAAACACGTAGAATCCGATGCGCCCAATTACGGTGAAAACTGGTTCGTAATGATTAATGTTCCTCACAATTCTGGACAAAACTGGCAGGAGTTGGTTCAAATTGCAAAAGGGAAAATTCTTCAAAAACTGAGCAAATCGCTGCAAGTCCCCATTTCAGATATCATTGAAGAAGAAGCAATTTTGGACCCCATTACTATTGAATCCAATACAGGGTCCGACAAAGGAAGTCTTTATGGAAGTAGCTCTAATCACAGAATGTCCGCTTTTTTCAGACAAGCTAATTTTTCGAAAGATTATGATAATCTGTATTTTTGCGGGGGAAGCGTGCACCCGGGTGGTGGAATTCCTCTGTGTTTACTCGGAGCGAAAATCGTAAATAAACTAGTCCCTGACGCCTGTGGGTAACAATTGAACTTTAATTTTTACTTTAATTAAACTGGAATTGGGACTAAAACGAAGGCTAAAATTGAACTCAATCAAAACACATAAACATGAATACCATAGAAAATAGATTTATATATATTCTTTCAATCATTTATTTGGTAGGAATCATTGGCTTCCTCACCCCTGCTTTGAATCCACTGTTTCTTAAATTAACACCGTGGAACTTAATTGCAGCGTTTGTAGTAGCTTGGGTTTTTCACAAAAAGTGGGAATTAAATCATGTTATTACATTGATTATCATTGGAATTCTCGGTTTTTTCGTTGAAATGTTAGGCGTGAAAACAGGATTAATTTTCGGAAGTTATCAATACGGAAACACCTTTGGTGCTAAATGGCAAGGAACACCTTATTTAATTGGACTTAATTGGGCAGCTATGATTTTTTACACATCATCTACCTTAGTTGGACGACTTAAGCATCCTTTGGCTATCGCATTTGTTGGAGCGGGAATAATGACTATTTATGACTTCTTTTTAGAACCAGTGGCTATGCGTTATGATTTCTGGGATTGGAAAAACAACATAGTCCCAATCCAAAACTATGCAGCTTGGTTTGTGATTTCTTTTATATTTTTATGGTTATTACATAGTACCTCAAAACCCATTAAAAACAAAATGGCCAGCGCACTGCTGGCCATCCAATTAGTGTTTTTTATAGTATTGTATGTGTGTACTCGGTTGTTTTAGGTAAAATCTGCGTTCCTATTTACACAACTCCGCACAAACACTACAACTAACTCAATATAATCACAGCCCTTTATGATTCAACTGATTATATTTGAGACTTTAACTCAGCAATGGAAATACTCCTGTAATTGATAAAAAAATTACACTAATACTCCTATACTAGATATATACTAGATAAAAAATTACAACGGACACTCCTGCTGAGCGTACATCATATCAATTTCATCTGCATATCTTTCCATTACAACCTTACGCTTTACTTTTAACGTAATGGTCATGTCGCCATTTTCGATACTGAAAGGCTCTCTCTTCAACATAAAATTACGAATACGCTCAAACTTAGCCAATTGCATTCCGAGCTTTTTAGCTTCCTGGGCTATCCATTGAGTTAATTCTTCGTCGTTGATAAAATCTTGCGTTGACTTTAACAAATCCATTTTATGTGGAATTTGTTCCTGCATCGTTTCAGCACTAGGAACAATAATAGCCGTAAGGTATTCTCTTTTATCACCAATGATAAATACTTGGTCGATACGCTCGCTCTGCAAGTATACATTCTCAATTTGGGTAGGATAAATATTCTTGCCCAAAGAGGTTTTCAACATGTTTTTCAAGCGATCAGTAATTTTCAAATACCCTTTGTCAAATCGTCCGATATCGCCGGTATGAAACCAACCATCGGCATCAAACACATTGTCGGTTTCCGCTTTATTTTGCCAATATCCCTTCATTACGTTCGGGCCTTTAGTTAAAATTTCACCTTCAGCTGAAGCAAAATTCGGATCAAAGGAATCGTAATTCTGAATGGTGATAATTTCCTGAGTTTCGATATTCTGAATAGCAACGTATTGACGAGGAGCTACCCGTCCAACAGTACCATACACTTGACGTTCAAATTCATTAACCGTACAGAACGGTGAAGTTTCGGTCAATCCATAACCTTCTTGAACGCGTAAACCCAGATTAGCGAAGAATTCCCCTACGTGTGGAGGAAGTGCACCTCCACCTGAAATTAGCATTTTCATTCTACCACCCATTTTCTCTTTGATCTTACTAAATACTAATTTTTCAGCAAGATTGGCTTGAATAGATAATATGGGATTAATGGATTTACCCGCATCTCTAGTTTTACGCACTTTTTCTCCAGTTGCAACTGCCCAGAAGAAAATTTTGCTCTTAACTCCCCCACCTGCGGTAGCATTCTTCAACACTTTGTCGTGTATTCTTTCCAATAATCTCGGTACTGTAGCCATCACCGTAGGACGAACTTCTTGAATATTTGATGCTACCTTTTCAATCCCTTCTGAAAATGCCACAGATGCCCCAACATAGGTACTCAAATACATGGTTGCCATACGCTCGAATACGTGACTCAGCGGCAGAAAGGACAGGTATAAATCATTTTCAGTAATTGCTGGACACAATTCTTTAGCATCATAGCAATTGCTCATGAAATTATAATGCGTAAGCATAGCACCTTTCGGTACTCCAGTAGTTCCTGACGTGTAAATCAACGTGGCTAAATCTTCTTTACCTACTTCTTTAAATCTCTTTTCTATTTCGGGGGATAATTCTTTTACCTTCGCCTCCCCTTTCTGAATTACCGTAGTGTAATTGATTACAGTACCTGATTCAGGTTTGTCAGAAGGAACGAATATTATCTGGGTCAGTGTGGGACATTCATGTTCCACTTTTTGTACTTTCTTTAACAAAAATGGGTTACCCACAAATACTTGTTTCGAACCTGAGTCGTTAATTATAAACCGAGTTTCTTCTGGGGTTAAAGTTGGATAAATAGAAACATTTACCATCCCTAATTTCTGAAGGGCTTGATCGATGATATAATATTCGGGACAATTTTCCAGAATGATTGCAATGCGATCACCTTTTTCCAGTCCACAATTAACTAAATAAGCAGCTACTTTTTCAATTTCAGTTAGTAGATATTGGTAGCTATATTCTTTCCAAACTCCATCTACCTTTTCCATTAGGTAGGTGTGTTGAGGGGTATGAATTTTATTTGCTGAGTTTAAAAAGAAATGATGTAGTGAAGTGAAGGACGGGTCGTTTTGCATCCTCTGCTCGGCCAATGATTGCATAATAGATTTTTTTAGGTAAGATGGCAAATATGAATTTTTTTATCCAAAAAGAAAAACATAGATGCCCATGTTTGCAATAACTGCAAATAAAAATGAACATTCCCCCCAAATTATGCAAAAAATGCAAATCGGGAGGAACGCTTAATTAAAAAATAATAAGTTCTGTACGGAATTAAACTCCGTATGCTTCAACGGTTTCTACTTCTGGAACCATACGCTTCAATAGATTCTCGATTCCCGCTTTTAATGTCATAGTAGATGAAGGACAACCACTACAGCTTCCTTTTAATTCCACAGTTACGATACCATTCTTGAAACTTTTGAAATCAATAGCCCCACCATCCATTTCTACTGCAGGCTTAACGTGATCTTCCAATAATTGTTTAATTTTTCTTTCGATTTCTGTTTCTTCCTCGGTAGAAAGCTCTTTCTTCGGATTAACTATTTCTTTTCCATCTTCAATCCACTCAGTTATGAAATTACGCAAGTCAGGAATTAAATCGAACCACTCATATTCACCGTTTTTTGTAATACTTACAAAATTATTCATGATAAATACGCCTTCTACAAAGCTCATTTCGAATAGAGCTTTTGCTAAGGGACTATTTTCAGCTACTTCTTTGTTACGAAAATCAGCTGAATCATTTGGCAACAACATTTTGTTGGCCACAAATTTCATACTATCTGGATTGGGAGTTGCCTCCGCGTATACAGTTACGATATCGTTAATGTTTTTTTCCATGGGTTTACGTCTACAAAATTAACAACACTTTTTTCAATTATGTTTCATCCTAGAGATAAATACTCTAATAATTTTATCATTTTATCGAATCCCTCCTCAAAATGGCTAGTCAGATAGAATTTACTATTCAACCTATTTCTATGCATAACAGAAACTATCTGAAGTATTACGGAATTGAATTCAAAAATGCAATCAGAACTCTCTAAATAATAATTGAACTCATTACAAGAACTTAATTTGCACTTTGCGAAAAACACAAAAAATAAACCCGGAATTTTGATCATTTCAGAACTACCGTCCCAAATAAAAGTCTCACCGTCTTTCAAAATTCATTAATTTTACACACCAAAAATTCCTACAACTCATGGCTAAAACTAAATCCGCTTTTTTCTGTCGCTCCTGTGGTTTCGAAAGTCCCAAATGGATCGGGAAATGCCCTGGTTGTAATCAATGGAATACATTCACCGAAGAAATTAAGTCAACTCAATCGGTAAATGCTTGGAAAAAAAGTACCCGTAAAATCATAGAACCTACACCCATCCATGAAATTACTCCAGCCGACCAAGAAAAAACCAAATTATCCGATTCCGAACTCAATTTGGTGCTCGGTGGCGGATTGGTGCCAGGTGCAGTGGTATTAATTGGAGGTGAACCTGGAATAGGCAAAAGTACCTTATTACTACAATTAGCCTTGCAAACTTCGGCTAATGTGTTGTATGTGAGCGGAGAAGAAAGTGAATCTCAAATAAAATTACGCGCAGAACGAATTGGAATTCAAAACCCCAATTGCAATATTTTAACGGAGACACTCCTCGATAACATACTCGATTACTTATCCAAACAACAACCTGATATACTGATTGTTGACTCCATACAAACCTTATATTCGGATTCTCTAGATGCAACTCCTGGTTCTGTGTCACAAATTCGAGAATGTACGGGAAAACTGCTACAATTCGCCAAAGAAACTCAAACTCCAGTGTTCTTAATCGGCCATATTACCAAAGATGGAGCTATTGCTGGGCCTAAATTACTGGAACATATGGTAGATACGGTTTTACAATTCGAAGGCGACCGACATCACTTCTATCGCATTCTACGCGCATTAAAAAACAGATTTGGTTCTACTCATGAATTAGGAATTTACGAAATGCAAGGCTCGGGACTAATTCCTGTAAAGAATCCTTCCGAAATTTGGTTATCCCAACGTGATGAACCCTTAAGCGGTATTGCAATTGCCGGTGTTCTTGAGGGAGTAAGACCCTTATTATTGGAAGTTCAATCTTTAGTAAGTACCGCAGTTTATGGCACTCCTCAGCGCTCAGCAACTGGATTTGACTTACGAAGACTCAACATGCTTTTAGCTGTTTTGGAAAAACGATGTGGATTTCGTTTGGGACAACAAGATGTATTCGTAAATCTTGCTGGAGGACTGCGTTTAGAAGATCCCGCACTTGACTTACCGTTGATGGCAGCCATCATGAGCAGTTACCAAGGAGTTGCACTACCTTCAGGTTATGTTTTTTCGGGGGAAGTTGGACTGTCTGGCGAAGTCAGAGCGGTCCAACGCATTGAACAACGAATTTCGGAAGCCGAAAAGTTAGGGTTTTCGGATATTTTGGTATCTAAATACAACAAAATTCAAGACGATCCAAGTCGCAAAATAAAGATCCACACCTTCGGAAAAGTGGATGAAGTGTTTTCTTGGGTATTCGGATAATACGCTACGAAGTAGGCATCATCTTTTCGCGAACAAAACTTTCTGCGAGCAACACTAACTTTTGAGAATTCGGAATACGTATCCTTTGATTCATTATTTCAGCAGCCGTTGTCCGTTCTATCTTTTCTAACAACTTTAAGTAATAAATATAAGCCGTATACACACCTAAACGACAACCCATTGGAAGCTGAATAATTCCTTTGTAAGCGTGTTCAAAGTCTTTTTTAACTTCTTGAATGATGTTCATTTTGTCGTGTTCAGTGAAGCTCTCAAAATCAACTCCTGGAAAATAAACTCGTCCGCGTTCTTCAACATCGCTACGAATGTCTCTCAAGAAATTCACCTTTTGAAACGCTGCACCCAAACTCCGGGCAAAAGGCAATAACGATTGGTACAACACATTATCTCCTTTGCAAAATATTTTCAAACACATCAATCCAACTACTTCTGCTGATCCGTAGATATAATCGTTATACGAAGATTGATCATGTGATTGTTTATCTAAATCCTCCTCCATGCTATTGAAGAAAGGTTCAATCAAATCATGCGTAATACCAAACTGATTTGCCGCCAATTGAAAAGAATGCAATACAGGATTGGTACTTATTCCTTCTTCAATCGCTTGATAAGTCTGGAATTTGAAATCTTTCAATAATCGTTCCTTGTTGAACGTATGAAATGTATCAACAATTTCGTCGGCCAAACGCACGAATCCGTACGTCGCAAACACCGCCCAGCGGTATTCTTTGGCTAACAAGCGTATCCCAAGAGAAAAACTTGTTGAATAGTTCAACGACACTTTTCTACTGATCTCTTTTGATGTTTTGTCAAACAGTTGAATACTCATTTTATTGTGGGTTTGTGGGTTTATGGTTAGAAGTTTAGGTATTTGGATGGTCTTTTAAAATTCGTTCTTGAATCAATTTAGACCCAATTACAACAATAGGTAAACCGGTACCTGGTGTAGTGCTCGCGCCAACATAATACAGGTTGTTTAATTTTTCATCTTTATTCGAGGGACGGAATGCTCCAATTTGATTTAAACCGTGCGCCAATCCTAAACCACTGCCTTTGTACAAATTGAACATATCCTTCCATTCAATTGGGGTATAAACAGTTTTGGTTAGAATATTGTTTTGAATATCGTAGCCAACTCGCTTGGATAGGTCATCGATGATTTCGTTTGCAAGTTCTTCGGCATCATCCCAGTTGGGTTTAACGCGCATGTCTGGAACAGGACAAAGAATAAACAAATTCTCACAATTCTCCGGTGCACAATTTGGATTGCTTTTACTAGCTACATTCACATAATAATAGGGTTTTTTAGGCGCAACAGAACTTCTAAATATCGTATCAGCGTAGTCTCTAAAATTATCTCCTAAAAAGTAATTGTGATGATGAATTCCTGGTATGTTACCTTTTACACCTAAATAAATTGTGAAAGGTGCTAGAGTCCATTCTAATGCATCTAGTTTTTCTTCCGTGTATTTTTTACGATTTAAAAACTGCCCTCTAAACCACGCCGCATCAGCGTTAATAACGAATAAATCAGCAGTCCAAGATTTTCCATGTTGATCCACAACTGAATCCATTTTGGTTTTGCTGTAGTTCACTGATTTAATCTCTGTATTGTAGTGAATTTTCACCCCTTTCTTTTCCAATAAAGGTAAAATTCCTTCAACAATCTTATACATCCCGCCTTTCACATTCCAGTAACCATCGTGTTCCAATTCAGTGTAATTCAACAGATTGTATACAGATGGTGTATTAAAAGGAGTAGCACCTAAAAAGAATGCAACCAAAGAAAAAATAATTTTTACTTCTTCTGAATCGAAATGACGCTCCAACTCCTCCCAAAATGTTCTGAATAATTTAGGTAAATGTTTCATAGGCACTGTTGCCATCGAAGCAATGAAACCTACAATCGAATTAAAATTCTTCTTAACAACTTTGTATTCTGTATCATGAAAGATTTCCTTCGCTCCCTTCAAATACGCTCTTACTTTGGTTTCAAAGTCGTTTTCCAATCCTTTGAATTCATTGGCGAGTTTGTCTAAATCCTTATAGATTTGAAAAACACGATCAGAACCAGCAATATTAACGGTGTACAATGGATTCAATTCATTCAACTCAAAAGGGATGGGTTCTCCAATACTCTCAAACAGTTCTACGAACTCATAGCTCATAGAAAAGAAGGATGGACCCACATCAAAAGTAAAACCATCTTTTTTAAGAATATTCAACCTCCCACCAGCCGTTGACTGCTTTTCCAAGATTTCTACTTGATATCCAGCATACGACAATCTGAGGGCTGACGCTAAAGAACCTAAGCCTGCACCAACAAGTATGACTTTTTTATTTCCCATTTTTATTTATTGTTGAATCTTTTATAATATTTTGGCAATACGAATAAGAAGCCGAAAGCTTCCGCTCCATGCTTGGAATGTATCGCATGGTGTAAATGATGAGTCATCCTCATAGCTCTAAAATAGGGTACATCAGTGGTTTTTAACCACTTTATTCGCTGGTGTACAAATACATCATGTACCAAAAAATAAGCCAAGCCATACAATGCGATCCCTAAACCTGCAAACAAGCGCCAGTCTTGGTTTTCTGCACCTAAAACAATTAATACGATAGAGGGAATAGCGAACATAAATCCAAATAAATCATTGAGTTCAAAAGCCCCTTTTCTGGGTTTGTGATGACTCTCGTGCCATATCCACATAAATCCATGCATAATGTACTTGTGTGTAAACCAAGCAAAGCCTTCCATGAAAAAGAAGAAGAACAACAAAACTCCAACATTTGCTAAAACTTCCATAGTAATAAGTTAAACAAACATAGCATAGTTTTGGTTTTTACAAAATTGAAAAAACTTGCTTTCTCCTTTCGTTTTTCTGTTGGTTTATCATTTGATGAAGTAGATTGTGAAGTTTCTAAACCAAAAATTCAACGAATGCGAAACATCAACTTGAATGCCATGCGCCCAATAAATTTAATTATTTATATACCCTGCATTTTAATTTGTTATTTTGCAATGTGAATCCAATTAAAAACGCATCCCTCAAAAAATATAACACCTTTGGTTTTGACGTGCAATGCAGTCATCTGATCGAAATCAAAAATGAAACCGATCTATTAGAATTATTTGCTGAGGAATTTTTCGATAACCCTTTTCGAGTAATTGGGGGTGGATCCAATATTCTGCTTACACGCAACTATGCAGGTGGTATTTTATTGAATCGTTTGATGGGACATTGGATGGAATCCGAAGATGAAGAATCCATTGACATCACTTTTGGGGCGGGAGAAAATTGGCACCAAACAGTTCTACATTGCGTGAAAAACAATTGGGGAGGATTAGAAAATCTGAGTTTGATTCCCGGTTGTGTTGGAGCATCGCCCATTCAAAATATTGGTGCTTATGGTGTTGAAGTAAAAGATCGTATTGTTTCGGTACGTGTTTTCGACACTACCTCAGGCGAGTTTGTTATTTTGAGCAATGAAGACTGTCGCTTTGGATACCGAGATAGTATTTTCAAACGTCCTGAATACAAACACTTGATAGTAACCTCTGTAACCTTTCGATTAAGCAAAATTCACCATGAACTTAAACTTAATTATGGCGACATTCAACAGGAATTGGCACATCAAAATATTTCACAACCCAGCATCGCCGATATCAGCAATGCAGTAATTGCTATTCGTCGGTCAAAACTCCCGGATCCCGCGGTATTGGGGAATTCTGGATCTTTTTTTAAGAATCCCGTAGTGGAAATGGATATTTTCAAGGCCGCTCAACTCAAATACCCAGAAATCAAATCGTTCACAGTAGATGAAAAGCATGTAAAAGTTGCGGCAGGTTGGCTCATAGAAACAGCAGGATGGAAAGGATTCAAAAAAGGAAACGTCGGCGTTCACGATAAACAAGCCTTAGTTTTGGTGCATTTTGGCGGTGGAAAAGGAGAAGAAATATCTTCTTTGGCCCGTGAAATTCAATCGGATGTTCATGAAAAATTCGGAATCGTTTTAGAATTCGAAGTGAATATTTGGTAATCCTTTTGTTTATTTTTTTAAATTAGTAGCCCCATTCGTTCCCTATTTCCGGGGATGCAATGGAGAATCAACCATAAAACCATGAATCAAATGAAAAAATTGGCTTGGATCCTATTGACTGTCTTATGCTTACCATTTTTGAATGCACAGGTAAAAAATACGACCAACAATCAAAACAAACCGAATAATGAGGTTCAAATTCAGCGAAATATTGAGTTCCCTAGAGTCCATGTTTTTGACCCTAGCGCAGTACCCGATGTTTGGGTTGAACCAGAACGCGAAAATCATGAGGTTATGCCTGAGCCCGGTGCAATTAACCATCCCCTAAGAAAGAAAATTGATACCAAGCGCGATGCTCTTACCAAAAATAACGTAAATAAACGTGCTGCATTCGGTTCGCCAAAAACATCCCCAGAAACATTGAAACCTGTCATTGAAGATCAATTCGATGGTCGAGCTGGAAGTGGTACACCCAACGATAATCACGTGGCCGTTGGCAACGATGGAAAATTCATTTCCGTGATGAATACCACCATTCGAGTTCATGATGATACGGGTAAAGTTTTGAAACTTTGGTCGCTTCAATTTTTCCCAAGCACCCAAAACAAGGTCGATAACATCCCTTCTTTAACCCGAATCTATGATCCTCGAGTGATGTACGATCCTTATTCCGATCGATATATGGTATTGTACATGCATGGAACGACCGACAAAACGAGCTTTATTGTAGTAGCATTTTCTCAATCCAACGATCCTACAAAACCTTGGAATGTGTATAAAATACCCGGAAAACCGATACAAGACACGGTTTGGAGTGATTATCCCATTGTGAGTCAAACAAAAGAAGATTTGTTCTTCACGGTTAATTTATTGGCCAATGGCAGTAGTTGGGAAGAAGGTTTCCGTGAAGCTGTAATTTGGCAATTGAGGAAAGAGGATGGTTTTGCAGGTCAAACACTTCGAACCAATTTCTTTAACGGAATCAAACATCAAGGTGTAAGTATTTGGAGTATTTGTCCGGTTCAAAATGGACCTTGGCCCGATGGAACCGACAACTATTTCTTGAGCGTTCGTCCCTACGCTGAGAAAAATGACACGGTATTTATGCATCGCATTACCAATACGCAGAAAAGCGGGATTGCTGAATATGAGCTCAAAGTATTAAAATCCAATTTAGAATATGGATTCCCCAGTAGTGCTATGCAGCCAGATAGCTTTTACAAAACCAAACCCGATAGTGCGGTAAAATTTAAATTGAGAACCAACGATGCTCGAGTATTAACCGCTATTCGCAATGGAAACCAAATTCAATTCATGCAGAATTGCTTGAATTTCAAAACTTTGCAGGCCCACATCATGCACAGTCATATTTACCACATAGATCAAGATCAACCCGTTGTGAAATCTAAGTTATACACGGATGATACTCTGGAGTTTGGCTACCCCGCTATGGCGTTCGCAGGCACTGAAAATAATGACCCTAGTATGATAAGTACCGCTGTATACAGCAGTCGATGGCACATGCCTGGTTTCGGTATGTTTTATCAAAATCGCTATGGAGAATATTCTAAATTCATCCCCTTAAAAGCTGGTGAATCTAGAATTTCATACAATATCTTAGGTCCTGATGAACAACGTTGGGGGGATTATGAAGGAATTCAGTGGAAATACAACGAACCAGGTGTATTCTATTTAATCGGTAGTTATGGCAAGAACAATGAAATGAACAATTTCGTTTCTAGAGTAAGAATAAGTGACCATCTATATACAGCGAATGTGCAGGATTTGAAGGTATTTCCAGTACCATCGGATCAGGGGTACTTCAATATTGAATGGATGAGTAAAACGCCTGAAGTTTTGCGTGGCGAAATTTATTCCATAGATGGTAAAGGACCAGGATCAAATCGAGTTTCTGGATTGTCTGTTTCGGGGGATGCATCGGGCGGTATTTACCAACCCGGATCTTTTGAATTTTACACGTTAGAAGGAGTACATGTTTATCGAGTACATACTCGTAATTATGCGGCTGGTACGTATTTGATTCGACTTTGGAGAGGAGAAGAGTTGGTTGGAACACAAAAGGTGGTGATTTATTA
>CAYPYX010000002.1:5907-12800 GCA_964415065.1 uncultured Rhizobium sp. | reverse complement strand
ACATGGAAACTTCCTTGAACCCCAACCAGCCTATACCAGAACCCGCAGAGGTGTTATTGATTGACAAACCCTTTGGTTGGACTTCTTTTCAAGCCGTAAAAAAAGCAAAATACATATTAAAAGCAAAGAAAATTGGTCATGCTGGCACATTAGATCCACTGGCAACAGGGCTGTTAATTGTTTGCACCGGAAAAAAAACCAAAACCATTGAGAACATTCAAGCTCAAGAAAAAGAATACACAGGTACTTTTTTTATCGGAGAAACTACCCCCAGTTTTGACTTAGAAACAGAAACGGACCAAACCTATCCCACAGAACACATAAATGAGGATTTAATTCGAAAAACAGCTGAAGGATTTATCGGTGAACAAGACCAAACTCCCCCATTATTCTCTGCAGTTAAAATCGATGGGAAAAGAGCTTATGAAATTGCTCGAAAAGGCGGTACGGCTGAAATCAAATCCAAACGAATTACCATCTACGAATTTGAAATTACTCGAATTGAATTGCCCGAAGTTGATTTTAGAATTGTTTGCAGTAAAGGAACTTACATTCGTAGTATTGCCCGAGATTTTGGTTTAAAAATGGAATCTGGCTCCTATTTAAAGGCCCTTCGTCGAACACGAATAGGCGATTATCGAATACAAGACGCAGTAGATCCAAAAGACGTGAAGTTCACAACAATTTAGTATCTTTGAGGATATGTTCAAACGCTACTTACTTGCTATTTTAACCCTTGGTTTTATTGCTGCAACCAATAGCAGCTGCAATAAACTGAGCGCTACGGATATCAAACAAGATTTTAATCAATGGGTTAATGACTTAATTACGCCTACAAAATCTACATTGGAAAAGGTAGAAAACGGATTTGTGATTAAAGGAAATATTAAAAATTCTCCGAAGAATTTATTAGTCCTATGGGAACTAACTCCGGCAAAATTAATTTTCATTGATAGCACAAGAACCGATGAAAAAGGCAATTTTGAACTCAGAGGAAATACTAAAGAAATGATCTTTTGTCAACTTCAAATGGGTCCAGAGGCATCCGTTTATTTTGCGGTTGATAATAATTCTAAGTTAAACGTGGATATGTCGGTAGTAGGGTCTTTTGTTGACTACCAAATCAAAGGCGATGAACTAGAAGACAGTAAAACATTGAAATCTCTGCTTGACATGAACACTTCTTTTCTGAAAGAAGTAAAAAGCTTAGAACAAAGAGCTCAAAACATTCCCAATACACCTGATGGGGCTACTCAAGCAGATCAACTTAGAACAGAGTATCAACGATTAGCAAATCAACGAAATAACTTCGTTAAAGAAGTAGCATTGAAACAAAAAAAGGGCTTCATCCCCTATTTTGTTGTTAGCTTCGGCGCCTTGGAAAATCCAGGGTTTGATATGTTCCAACATGCAGTGAATTGTGCTAAAGCGGCTGACCCTAATTCAAAATATACGCAGCAAATTGAAACTCAATTTAATACTGAAGCTAAGTTGATGGAAGGAGCTATTGCACCTGACTTTACATTAAAGACTCCCACAGGCGAAGATTTGTCGCTTAGCTCTTTGCGCGGCAAAGTGGTTTTAATTGATTTCTGGGCGAGCTGGTGTGGGCCGTGTAGAAGAGAGAATCCCAACGTCCGTAAATTGTACCGTAGATTTCATTACAAAGGGTTTGAAATATTAGGGGTTTCACTAGATAACGATGGAAATCGTTGGAAAGGTGCAATTCAAGCAGACAGCTTAACTTGGCCTCATGTTAGTGATTTAAGAGGATGGCAAAGCAGTGCTGCTCAACTGTACCAAGTAAGTTCTATCCCTCAAACCTACTTAATTGATAAAGATGGTCGAATCATGGCAAAAGGATTAAGAGGACCAGAATTGGAAATGGTTCTAGCAAAAATATTTGCTGATCAACCCGCTGCCACTGAAGGAAAATCCAACACCAATTCAACCGGAGCATCATCCCAAGAAAATGGGAATAAAACGCCTACACCAAAAGTAGATCCTGCTAAATCCAGCAAAAAAGAATCTAAAACCAAAGCCGACAAAAAGAAATGATTACACCTTGTTAATATTGAATTAACACAAGGTCCACATTTAAGTCATTATTTTGTATCATCATGATTAAAAAAGGTCAAAAGATATTAATCGTTGATGATGAGCAAGATATACTTGAACTTATTCGACATACATTGAATAAGGAAGGTTTTGAAGTTCACGTTGCGGTAAACGGACAACAAGCAATTGAAAAAGCAAAAAAATTGCTTCCTGACCTCATTTTAATGGACGTAATGATGCCCGTTATGGACGGCATGGAAGCTTGTCGCTTAATCAAAGATGATGCGAGCATCAAAGACATTCCCATTGTATTTTTAACTGCTAGAAGCGAAGAATTTGCAGAACTAGCAGGTTTTGAAGCTGGTGCAGACGATTACATTGCAAAACCTATTCGATCTCGCGTTCTTTTGAGTAGAATCAAAGCGATTCTTCGTAGACAAGGTGCTACATCTGAAGTGGAAATGACAAAGATTAATTTTGATGATCTAGTTATTGACCGCGAACGATTTATGGTTGAATATCAAGGTAAATCATTACAATTTCCGCGTAAAGAATTTGAATTACTGAGTTTTCTAGCTAGCAAACCTGGACGAGTTTTTTCTAGAGATGAAATTTTAGAAAATGTTTGGGGAAATGAAGTATTGGTGGTAGATCGTACCATTGATGTTCACGTTCGTAAAATACGTGAGAAACTAGATGATCGATTCATCTTTACCGTTAAGGGTGTCGGCTATAAGTTCGAAGCTTAACGTTTCTGCAATTGCCGCAGCTTTGGTAATGCACTCTTGAAATTCTTGCTCTGCAACGCTATCGTAGGTAATAGCGCCACCAACGCAGTATGTAATTTTCTCATGTTGCATATCGTATTGAATACTGCGAATTACCACATTCAAATCAAAGTCACCTTGCCAATAATACCCTAAAGATCCTGAATAAAAAGTACGTTCGAAGGATTCTAACATGTCGATGTATTTCATGACTTCCAACTTGGGAGCTCCCGTCATACTTCCCATAGGAAAGAGAGCTTCCAGAATATCTTGAAATCCAACCTCGGGTTTTAATTTTCCCTTGATGGTAGAAATCATCTGATGTACATGTGAAAATGAGTGAATTCCGCAAAGCTCGGGAACAACTACACTGCCTATCTCGCAAATTTTCGATAAATCATTCCGCACCAAATCGACGATCATAACATTTTCAGCGCGATCTTTTACACTGTTTTTTAATCGGTCAATATCCAATACGTCGGTTTCAATATTGCGTTTTAATGTACCCTTGATGGGTTGACTTATAAGTTCATTGCCTTTCTTAACCAAGAACCGTTCAGGACTTGCACACAAAACGATCTGTTCGTCGAATTTATACAATGCAGCAAAAGGACTGGGTGAAACCTCATTGAGCAAGTAAAACAACAAATAAGGATTTAACGATTGATTTCGTTCAAACGAAACACAGAAATTCATTTCATAAAAATGACCCTGACGTATGTGTTCGCGAATTTGATTCACTGTGTGAATATATTCTTCCTCGCTAATTTGCGCATCCCAACTCCAAGTTTTCTTCGATTTTTGCAATTGCGAAACGTCCAAATTTTGAAATTTACTTTTTCGAGGGATGGCAGTACAGGCGGATTCCCAATCGCTGAATCCAATCCAATCACCTCCAAACATCAAATCACCTTCTCTAGGTTGAGCCATCCATACTTGAGGCTCGAAGAATGCAAAATTTGAATTATTATAAATATTTTGATGGCTGTTATTCCTAAATGCACGATAAAAATCCTTAGATTTAAAGGAATACTTGATATGGCCCAAAGCTAAACCAGAGAACGCATTCAACTCCTCTGGGAAATTAAAAACTTGTTTACTTCCCAAACCCAACATCCAATGAAATTTTCCATACGGATCGTTATAATTGTTCGATAGCAGTAAACATGCTTTATCTTGACTTGATATCAAATCTAAAGAATCACTTAACCAACTTCGGTCCATTTTCATGCTGTTAAAAAATTATTCGGCTTGTTTCGGGTTTTAGATTTCCAATAAAAAGTTATTCTTCCGATGGACTATCATTGCCAGAATCATGATAAAATTGATGTATGATCTCAGCGGATGAACGTCCTACAACTGATTCCAACGACTCAATTGAAGCTGTCTTTATCCGAGCAATACTGCGAAAGGAATTCAAGAGCATTTTCGCTTTTGCAGGACCAATTCCCGGTATCTCGGTAAGCGATGTTTTCAAAGTTCCTTTATCTCTTCGTTGTCGGTGATGCGTGATTCCAAATCGATGCGCTTCGTCTCTCATATGTTGAATTACTTTCAGCGTTTCTGATTTTTTATCAATATACAAGGGCAAAGGATCATTGGGATAATAAATCTCCTCTAACCTTTTGGCAATACCAATAACGGCAAGCTTTGTGTAAATTCCCAGTTCTTTCAATGCCTCTACAGCCGCACTTAACTGACCTTTACCACCGTCAACCACAATTAACTGAGGTAGTTCTTGATTTTCCGCAAGTAATCGAGTATATCTTCGTGTTAGAGCCTCTTTCATGGTTGCGAAATCATTGGGGCCTTCAACCGTTTTAACATTAAAATGACGGTAATCGTTTTTTGCAGGTTTGCCATCCCGGAAAACAACACACGCGCTCACCGGGTATTGCCCCTGAAAATTAGAATTATCAAAACATTCGATGTGCTTTGGAAGTTCAGCTAATCTCAAATCACTGCGCATTTGTTCCAACAAGCGGTCAACACGAACCTGAGGATTGAGTTTTTCGTATTGCTGGAGTTTCTCTTGACGGTACAACATGGCATTTTTCAAACTCAGCTCTTGCAACTTTTTTTTGTCGCCCGCTTTTGGGATAGTAACAATTACATCCTTTTCCGGCCATTCAATTTCATGCTGGGTTATGACTTCTCTACAATGATCTCCATAGTGCTGTCGCATTTCCCCCATTACAAGTACCAATATTTCTTCATCGGTTTCATTCATTTTCTTACGGACTTCCACGTTCCGAGAAATGACAATAATACCTTGGCTAACACGGAGAAAATTAATAAAACCGTATTTATCTGTACTGCTAATGGAATACACCTCCACATCTCCCACTTGTGGACTAACGATGGTACTTTTACTTTGGTAACGTTCAAGGAGTTGAAGTTTATCTTTAAAGATTTGTGCCTCTTCAAATTGTAAATTCTCTGCTGCCTCGAGCATTAGTTTTTTTAGGTGTTGCTTAACTTCGGTCAAATTGCCTTTTAATATTTTTACAATTTGATCAATACTGTCCATGTATTGCTGCTCAGTTTGGTAACCCACACAGGGAGCTTTACAATTACCAATATGATATTCCAAGCATAACTTAAATTTACCTTCAGCAATAGATTTTGAATTCATTTTTAAATTGCAATTCCTAGTCGGATACAATTTTTGTATGAGTTCCAAAACGGTGTTCATGATTCGAACGGATGCATAAGGCCCGAAATATCGAGAACCGTCTTTCATGGGATTTCTCATCGGAAATACCCGTGGAAATCGCTCATTGGTGATTTTAATATATGGATACGACTTGTCGTCTTTTAAATTGATGTTGTATTTGGGCTGGAATTCTTTGATCAAGCTGTTCTCTAACAGCAAAGCATCCATTTCAGTATCCACTACTGTAAATTCGATTTTCCGAATTTTACTTACCAGTAATTGCGTTTTAAAATCTTCATAATGATTTTTAGTAAAATAGGAAGAAACCCTACGCTTCAAATTTTTGGCTTTACCCACATAGATGATGACACCTTCTTTATCAAAGTATTTGTAAACTCCTGGGGTTTCAGGAAGCGACAAAATAAAGGGTCTTAAATCGTCTGGTGCCATTATGCAAAGTTACAAAATCACACGATCTGCAATTACATTATCACCATAGAATAAGGTGGCTAATTGATCAAAATCGTTGAACTTTTCTGTTGTAAAAAACAATCTACTTCCTTTTTTGCTCAATTTTTCTTCAATTTCAGCGTGCCTGTGTAAGTAATTCTCCAAACTCGCAGCTACAATTCCACCTTGGCTGATAACTTGAATATTTCGAGAAACATTCTTTTGTATTGAACTCATCAGTAATGGATAATGTGTACAAGCCAATAGCAAGGTATCAATTTCTGAAGACTGACTGAATAATCGATCTAAGTGATATTGAACAAAATAATCGGTGCCGGGCAGGCCAACAAATCGATTTTCTACCAGATGTACCCATATCGGACATGCTTCTTGGTGCACATGTATTCCCGGGAAAAATCGTTCAATTTCAATTGTATAGGAATTGGATTTTATGGTTCCTGCGGTACCCACAATTCCGATATGACCAGTTTGCGTAAGATTCCCAATAATCTCAGAAGTAGGTCGAATCACGCCTAAAACTCGTTTTGAATCTTTTCTTTGGGGGAGGTCAACTTGTTGAATTTGTCTGAGTGCTTTTGCGGAAGCTGTATTACATGCAAGAATCACCAATTCACAATTTTGAACATCAAAAAGCCAATTAACCGCTTCTAGTGTATACTGATACACGGTTTCAAAAGATTTATCTCCGTAGGGCGCTCGTGCATTATCTCCCAAATAAACAAAATCATATTGGGGGAGTTTTTCCACCAACGATTGCAAAACGGTTAATCCTCCATAACCTGAATCAAACACTCCGATTTTTGCCACTTTATGATTATTAAATTCCGTTTCGAATATACCACAATAATTTGCGGAAATTCATGATGAAGTTTATTAGTTGTGTCGCACCAACATAATTCAATAAAATACTTGCGTACAATTTGAATAAAAAAAGCTGCCTC
>CAYPYX010000002.1:0-5807 GCA_964415065.1 uncultured Rhizobium sp. | reverse complement strand
GATTTTGTTTTAGCTTCGTATTCAGCTTGCTTTGCTTGGATTTCAGATGTTAAAGATTTGATAGCATCATCGTATTGCATTGCAATTGCTTGTAATTTCAATTCCGCAGAATCCTTTGCTGGCAAAGTATCCATAATTAATTGAGTGTTTACAAAAGCCATTTTTTGTGCTTGCGCTTGAACTGCTGCAATACTGCCCAAAATGACAGTTAGTACTAAAAAGAATTTTTTCATTGTGTGTGTAATTATTTGATTCTTGAAAATTTTTACAATTTAAATGCCAAAGTTAACTCAATAATATGGAAATCGATAAACGGACGATTAATATCCACTGAATTTTATGTTAATAAATGATTAGGACTTGCCTAAATTTAATTTTGGCCTCCAGATTTAGCGCCACCTTTGGGTTTTCCCTCATTTTCGGTAAGTGGAATTCCTAATTCTTCCATCACCTCAAATGTTTTATCGTATTTGGGATTGGCATACAACATCTGCACCCCTGAAGCCTTGTCGAAAATATAATCCAATCCTTCTTGTTTTGCTACTTTCTGAACCGCTTCAAACATTTTATCTTGAATAGGCTTAATCAATTGAGCTCGTTTTTTGAATAATTCGCCGTCGGTACCGAATTTCTCTTCTCGGAATTTAATGAGTTCACTTTCTTGTTTGGTTATGGCATCTTTCCGTTGACCCCTTTGATCACTGGTAAGTAGAATTTCCTCAGCTGAAAAATCCTTTACCATTTGACTTAACTTGGCTTCCAACTTACCCGCTTCGGTTTCCCAGGATGCTGCAGCATCGTCTAATTGTTTTTGAGCCGATTTGTATTCAGGCATCCTTCCCAGAATATAATCAGAATCAATATAAGCAAGAGAAACTCGTTGTGCCGTAAGTGTATTAGAAATGAGAATAAAACTCAGTAAATATAAAAAACGCAAAATAATTTTAGACTTCATGTATGTATTAAGAGGATACGAAAATATTAATTTTAATTGACTTTGGCTCATGGATGTTTTAATTTAAACACATTTGATTTCAACACATTGCTTCTATTTAATGCTCTATCCCATAATTGTATTTCAAATCGCACGGAGTCTCTTCTCAATTCCAAGGGCCTTGCAGGTATATATAACGTAATTTCCCCTCTTAATCTTTTATTTTCAGATGTGGGAGTTATGTTTGGAAATCGTTCATGTAAAAACAAGGTATCTTTAGAGCTAAATGGATTTAATGGCTTAACCCATATACCGTTTTCCTTAACGTACATGAAACAAAATAAATTGTAGAAGGCGTATTCACCAAACTTAAAAGGACCTGTCGTATCGCTTTCATTTAAACCAATATCACCGTCGTTATCCAAATATTCGATATGTAATTCTACTAAACTATCATACCCCCCAGGCGCTGGAACAATAAATTGATCCAAAAACTCCAATTGAGGCACCTTAGAGTTCGTATCTTTGTCGCTACAAGCAACTACCCCGATGATTCCTAAGAGCATCCACGATATTTTAAACAGCCAATTCACAGTAGATCCTAACAAATTTACCGAAACTTGTTTAGAAATTTATCGATTTCAAATGCAGCATAATGAAGTATTCGCGGATTGGGTACATTTATCCTTGGGTTTTGCGAAAAATGCCCATAAAATTCCCGAAAAATTACAGTTCCAACATGAAACCGATATCCCATTTCTACCGATTTCATTGTTTAAAACCAAAAAGATAAGCTGCTTTCCAACCCACGAAATTCAATTTACCAGCAGCTCAACCACCGGCATGGGGGTTTCACAACATTTCATACATTTATTGAATGACTATGAATTGGCCTGCCTAAATGGATTTGATTTATTCACAGAGAACAAACCCTACGACGTAATCGCGGCATTGCTTCCCAGTTACCTTGATCGTACTGGATCGGGTTTGATACACATGGTAGATCAGCTCATTCAATTACGAGCAGATGAAGGAGGTTTCTATAATTTGAACTTCGATCAATTACTATCTGATTTGATAAAATGGCGCAGTCAAAATAAAAAAGTACTGCTTTGGGGCGTGACGTTTGGTCTGTTAGAATTCAGTCGCTATTTGAATCAATTGCTGCAAGATCCCCATAACGAAAAATATCGGATATTTCTTGAATCATTAAAGTTGGATTCTCCAACTAACCACTCTGAATTATTCGACTCAAATTGTTCTAATTCAACTATTCACTTGGATGAATCGAAAGATAATCTCCAGCCAAATTCGAACATCACCCGTACTGATATATTCAAGTCAGAAGAACTAAACCCATCGTCCCCAAAAACATGGTCAAAGCTCTTCGAATATACTCATGTACTTGAAACCGGTGGTATGAAAGGAAAAGGTCCTGAATTAACCCGTCCTGAAATCCACCAAATTCTATGTAAAGGACTGCATCAAGAATCCATTTTCAGCGAATATGGCATGACCGAATTAACATCTCAGGCATATTCTCATGGTAATGGAATTTTTAGTTGTCCCCCGTGGATGAAAATACTGATTCAAGATCCAGCAGATTTTCGAACTTTTCTTCCATCCCATAAAACAGGCAGAATTTGTGTAATCGACTTGATGAACTACCACAGTTGCTCGTTTATTGCAACCGATGATTTGGGCAAGGTATTTGACGACGGAACTTTCGAAATTGTTGGCAGAATTGACCACTCCGATATTCGAGGTTGTAACCAATTGGTATTTTCAGCGCCTTGAGTTTTTTTTCGTAAACAGATCTTCCTAGGAAACGATAAAAGCACTAAAAACTGCTAAACTGTAAATCAAAACAGAAGAAGCATTAATTGGGGAAATCGATTCTTCTGTTCAAATCGATTCTTCTGTTCTAATCGAGTCATCTGTTCAAATCGATTCTTCTATTTTTACAGCGCTATCCCGTTTTATTGCACGCGTGCTTATCCAATTGAATAGCACGCTGTTCAAATTACTCCTCGCTTTCTAAAATTGAATACCGCGTAGTTTCAATTATTCTTCTCCTTCGGGAAGATCCAACAACGTTTCTTTCAATTCCACTTTCGGATTGATAAATTTTTCAAATGCCAGGATCAAGGCAGGCAGCAAGAATAAATTGGTGGCAATTCCTGAGAAAATGGTCAATGCCGTCAACCAACCCAATGCTTGTGTACCCTGAAATTCGCTAAAAGCAAAAATCATGAAGCCTGAACAGACTGCCAAACCAGAATAAATCATGCTTATTCCCACTTCAGGAATGGTAATCTTTAATGCGTGTCGAACAGAATGTTTATGAACAATGATTTCCCGTCTAAACGTTGTAACAAAATGGATGGTTGCGTCAACTGTAATACCAAAAGCAATACTAAACACCAAAATAGTAGATGCCTTTAATGGGATATTGAAGTAACCCATAGTACCAGCGGTAATCAACAAAGGAATAATATTAGGCACAATTGCAATCAATACCATCCTCCAACTTGGAAACAAGAACGTCATGGTTAATGAGATGATTAACAATGCCCAGAAGGTAGATTGTCCCAAGCTATTGTACAAATACTTATTTCCTTTCAAAAAGATGGATGAAGTACCCGTAATGGCTACATTATATTCTTGGGATGGGAATATCTCTTTTGCCTTTTGGGTTATCACCGCATTTAAAGAATCTAAGCGAATGCTGCCAATATCTTTAATTTGATAACTTATCCGCATTTGGGAATAGGTAGAATCCACCAATCCGCGTAATAATTTATTGCTGTTTCCTGCTTCTTTATTTCCATCGGAAGATGTAACCGAGCTTGGAAATTTCATCATCAAATCCCCAAAATCAGTGGCCTTAGGTATTCGATAATAATTCGGATCGTTTTCGTTCACAGCCTGATTTGCCGCAGAAATGACCTCCACAATCGACATGGGTTTAGATAATTCGTCGAATTCCGAAAGTGCACGCTGCAATCTTCGTCCTTTGGTTAGCATATCCACGTTAGTAACACCGCCTTCTTCATAAGAGGTTATCACTATTTCGTATGGCATTGCCCCATGGAAATTGTTCTGTATGTATTCTAAATCGCGGTAAACTTTACTGTCGTGGGGGATATCATCTACAATAAACGACAAGGGTCTTAATCGGATTAAAAATACAGTAGCGAAGATTGTTACAACTGAAAACCAATAAAATATTCGACGTTTGCGTTTGAATACCAAATGCGAAATCCAGTTCAAAAACCCATTCCAACTTTTACTATCTAAGTGCTTAGTTTGTTTATGACTTGGAGTAGGTAAATAAGAATACAGAACGGGAATTCCCACTATACTGATCAAGAAGATAATATTGATGGTTACGAAAGAAACAATACCAAATTGTTCCAATATAATTGTTTTGGTAAAATAGAAAGTACCAAAACCGATTGCTGTAGTAAAATTAATCAGAAACGTTGCAACGCCCACATGGGAGATTATGCGAGTAAGAGCTTTCGCCTGATTCCCGTGCTTTCGATATTGATCGTGATACTGGTTGATGAGATAAATGGTATTTTGCACACCCACCACTACCAATAAGGGGGGGAGAGTTCCAGAAAGGATATTGAGTTTAAATCCACATAATACCGTAATACCAAACATGGTTAACACACCTATGGCAATAAATAACAACGATACTAATAGGGTCCCGATATTCTTAAATAATACTAGAATTAAAATAGCGGTTACAATAAACGCAAATACCGTAAACAGAATAATTTCATTCTTGATGGAAGTAGCATTTTGGTATCGAATAAAAGGCAGTCCCGTAATGTGCATTTCTTCTTTCTGATCTGCACCAAACGCATTTAGTTTCTCCGTAATGGATTCAATTAACTCAACACGTTTTTCACTAAACATGTAGGTAGGATCTACAGAAACGATAATCAATGAAACTTTCGAATCCGGATTGTACAGCAATCCTTCATAAAACTTTAGGTTAAAAAAGATTTCACCTAAACTGTCGAGTTCTGCTTGATTGTGAGGAATTTCCTTCACCAGCGGATTCATACGAAGTTGGTCATTGGTATCCAATTCCAAATGATACACGTTGGTTGGGGATAGAACGCCTTTAACACCCGGAATTTGATTCAACGAATCACACAACTTCTTCAATTGAAGGTAGTAATCGAGTTGAAACAATTCAGGTGTTTTGATGGCCGCAATTAATTTATTGCCATCATCACCGAATTTCTTCTTGAAAGCATCGTAGAATTTAACATCGGGATCATCCTCTGGAACCAGACGTTGCATGTTGTATTCCAGCTCTACCTTAGAGGCGAAGTACCCCATTGTAGCGGTAAATGCGAGGATTATGGCGACGAAAAACGCACGTTTCTTAAGCACAAAAGTGGCTACCCTAGACCAAATCATTGCGTACAAAGGTAGTGTAAATAACAAAAAAAATGGCTACTGATTTAACAGCAGCCATTTTACAACAACAATAACCAAACAATTATTCAGCGATTACTTCCACAGTAATGGAGGCGCTGATGTCTTTGAATAGGTTCACAGTAGCGGCATAAGAGCCGATTTCTTTGATGTCGTCTACCATAATTCTTCTTCTGTCAACGTCAAATCCTTTGTCTTTCAAAGCATTTGCAATTTGTAAAGAAGTGATAGATCCGAAGATTTTTCCGGAAGCACCTGCTTTGGTTGTCAAGGTAACGGTAGAACCGTTAAGACTTCCAGACAATTGCTCAGCATCTTTACGAAGCTTGTCCATTTTGAATTCACGCTGGCGAAGTTCTTCTGCCAACATTTTCAAAGCTCCGTCGGTGGCTAATTTAGCTTTACCTTGAGG
>CAYPYX010000001.1:29278-110921 GCA_964415065.1 uncultured Rhizobium sp. | reverse complement strand
CGCGGTGTTATGAAGGGTTATTTGACCAAATAATATGAATTCTATCGAGTTTGTAGATTGTTCTAAAAACTACCTAAACCATTGGTTGTTTAAAGACTTTAATTATAGATTCGATATCATACCTGGAAATTCCTACGCTTTTTTGGGAAGAAATGGCTCAGGTAAGTCTACTTTGACCTTGATGCTCGTGGGTCAAACATCTCCAACTCAAGGTAAAGTTTTGTGGTTTAATCGCGACAAACAAATTGACGTGAATCAACTGAGTGGATTGTATTCATTGAGTTCTCCTGCGATGGATTTTCCTGAAGAATTGACATTATCCGAGTGGTTTTATTTCCAATCTGGAATGAATAAATTAGAAGGTATTTCAAATCCAAAGGAATTAATAGAATGCAGTGAACTTCCCCTGAAAGCCATAAATAAGTCCATTCAAACCTTCTCTTCTGGCATGAAGCAAAGATTGAAGTTAGTCTATTCATTTTATTCTAAATCAACTCTTTGCGTCCTAGATGAACCATTGAGTAATTTAGATAACGAAGGAATCAGATTATATCAAAATTTGGTTAATCAAAAGAAAAACGAAAAGTGTTTTGTGGTAGCTTCTAATCGTGAAGATGAGTATTACTTTACTCAACATCAATTGAAAATTGAACTGGGTAAAATTGAACTAATTAGTTCTCAATAATTAGTTTCTGAACCCCAGATTGATTTCCAGACTTAGATTGAAGTTGGACCAAATAAATGCCATTGCTTAAATTTTTGGTATCAACAAATATTCCAGGTTCATTTTTATGTAATTGCTTCTGTAAAATCATTTTTCCTGTGATATCGTAGATATTCACATTCCAATCTGAAACAAACTGAGGTTGTAATACGGTAATTCCTTTGTTGCTTTGTGAAGGATTGGGTAAAACTTGGAATGTAACCGTTTTATGACTCAGTTGATTTATTCCAATATTGTTATTGATTGTTTTATCGCTTTTACCGAATAAAATCCCTCCTCGCGTGTTTCCCATTATCCATTCTGGTATGGAATCTCCATTTAAATCGCCAGTTGTTAATGTTATATAACTTCCTAATCTTACCGCAGCTGTATCTCCTTGATATTGGTTATAAAATGCCTTTTCTGTTGCAATTAAGCTATCTGTAATTGGGTGATTGTGTACATTGTAAATTCGAATATCACCATAATAAGTACCCACTGCTATATCTAAATTCCCATCTAAATCAAAATCATTTACCTGCGGTACAGAGTAACCATAACTGGCAAAATAGGGTTCTTCAACATTCAAAAGCCATTCATTCGATTTAATTCCCCAAGGGTTCCTACTAATTAATTCAAATTCGGCACTGGTTTTCGATTTCCCTTCAAATAAAATTAAATAACCATTGTAGTTTCCTATGAGTAAGTCATTAATTCCATCTTGATTATAGTCAATAACTGCAGGAGCAAAGCTATTTTCCTTAGGTTGTTTTTCAAACGTTAGAAAGTCTAAGGATTTTAATTGTAATTGTATAGGTTTATTGCTACCTGCGGTATTTTCAAAAAAGACAAGATTTCCTTTTCTAGTTCCTATGAGTAGGTCTAAATCACCATCATTGTCGATATCTCCATTATTGATGCGAATATCACTAAGACTGTATTGTTTTAAATTTAGGAAATTTTCGTTGATTAGCTCAAAAACAGGTTCTTTGGATGTCCCTTTATTTTCAAAGAAAGATATTTGATCCGAAAGTCCGTATGTCTTGGAAAAATCACCGTTGTTACCAACTAATAAATCCAAATCTCCATCGGCGTCTATATCCCAAAGCAATGGCGACGATTTTCCACCAAGATCAATCATTTGGTCGGTTAAAAACTCATTAGTTACAAAATTGAATTTCGTGTCGGATTTAATACCATTGTTCTTGAAATAATGAACTTGCTTGGTTTCTTTAGATTCCACGAAGTTGTTGGGAGCTACTACTAAGTCGTCTAATTCATCGCCATCCACATCAATTAAATATCCCCCGGGAAAAGAATAATCCTTAAACGATTTTCCATCAAATATCAAAGAATCTACTCGAATGAATGTATCATAGGAATTACCATTTTGAGCCCTGCCATTTTCCAAATACGTAATTCGCGGAGAATTAATATTCGAGATATACATATCCATGTCTCCATCATTATCTTGGTCATAAAACCAGCAAGCAGCTCCTCCAGCATGTCTCGGTTTAAGTTTTTTGGGGAAATTTAACGTTGATGGACAACTGTTCAGTATGATTTCACCATCAAAACCTTCCCAAAAATAACCATAACAATAGTCCATGTTTTGAAATTCAAATGTATCCTTGCTCCAACCTTTTTCTTTACGAACATCGGCATACATCATATAAATCAAATTGAAATCATCGTACGAAACGATGTCTAAATCTCCGTCCAAATCAACATCCTGAATCGCGGGTAAGTCGTTAATGCTGCTTCCAAAACTCAATGGATTATATAGATTGAAAAAAGTTGAATCATATTGATTTCGGTAATACCAAGGTCCTAAGTTAGAAAATGTTAATTTTTGAACTGTATCACTGCTCTTATTGATATGTATTAGTAAATCCCCAATATCCGATAAAGTAAATATGTCTAATTTGCCATCAGAATTAATATCGGCGGTTAAATAAATGTATTGTCCAGTTGGTAGTTGTTTTTCATATTCCGGGGCGTACTGAAAATTGCCTTTAGTTGTTTTTAGAAAAGGTAGGATTTTAAAATCACTTCGATCAAAAATGATGATATCCATTTTACCATCTTGATTCAAATCCATTTTAGAAAACTGGGGTGAATTCAGTCCTCCCATAAATGGCTTTTCATAATAACTACTGCCCTTTTTTACTGCCACTCCGTTCGTGATTTGAACTTTTGAGAACTGCCCAGATGAAATCCCCAAATATCCCAAAGCAAATGCAAGAAAAAGTATGTTTTTAGTAATTATTTTCATCATAACAACGGATTTAACCAAATTTAATAATTTAAATGCGAAAGTGTACATAAGATTGTAATTTTGAAATCATATTTATGAATACTGCTTCCATCGATTTTATTTACGAAAAACTGCATGAGACAGGTTTTAATATTTGTACCGATACTAGAAAAACGGTTAAAGACTCATTTTTTATTTGTTTATCTGGGGATGTTTTTGACGGCAATATTTTTGCTCAAAAAGCATTGGATTTGGAAGCAAAGTACGTTGTTACGAATAATTCATCGATTTTTTCAGATAGAATATTATTAGTTGAAAATCCTAATGAAACACTAGCAGAGCTAGCTAAGATTCATTCAGGTAAACTTAAACCCAAAACCCAATTTATTTCTATTGGTGGTTCTAACGGGAAAACCACAACCAAAGAGTTACTAACTGCCATATTTCAAGAGCAGTATGTAACGAAGGCAACCAAAGGAAATTTAAACAACCACATAGGCGTTCCATTGACGTTATTGTCGTTCGATGAAAATACGGATTTCGGTATAGTAGAACTAGGTACCAATCATCCTGGAGAAATGGCATTTTTATGTGATTTATTTTTACCCGATGCAGGATTAATTACCAACATAGGTAAAGAACATTTGGAAGGTTTTGGTTCTATCGAAGCAGTAGCTAAAGAAGAAAGTGAATTGTATTTACAGCTGATTCGTTCTGAAGGCAAAGTGGCAATCAACCTCGATGATCCTTGGTTGCAATCCATGAGTAAGCGATTTGGAAATCCACTGACATACAGCTTAACGCATCCTAAAGCAAATCTGTATGCAGAAGTGGTCGAAGAAATGCCATTTTTGAAGTTTAAATTGTTCTTCAATGAACTTGAATTAGGTCAATTTCAGTCAAATTTAGGAGGTAAGTTCAATATATATAATATTTTATCTGCATTAAGTATGGCTGTGATATTTGGACTAGACTTGGATAAAAGTATTCAATCTGCATGTAATTACAAACCTCAAAACAACCGGAGTCAATGGTTGAGCTTTACCAAACACGAAGTTTTTTTAGACGCTTACAATGCAAATCCTAGTTCTGTGCAAGCGGGTTTGCAAAGTTTTGCAACGATAAACGGAACAAAAGCAGTATTGCTTGGTGATATGTTAGAACTTGGTAGCTCCAATGAGCTAGAGCATTTGAATATATTTGAATTAGCTTCGTCATTGGGATTTGATGAACTTTTTTTAGTAGGAAGTGAATTTAAAAATGCATGTAAATCTTATCCTTATTGCTTTGACTCTGTGGAATCCTTATTGGCGTGGTTAGATACACATCCTATTAATAGCAAACATGTTTTTGTTAAAGGAAGTCGCGGGATTGCAATGGAAAAAGTAATTGAACATTTTCAATAAATTAAGAATTTGATTTAATGACTTTGATATTTTGAACTTAATGAATCTTTAATGTCCGCATATTTATAACGATAGATTCTCAGAGTCGTAACTTCATGAAAGGCTTAACGTAAATTCAGAAATCTAAGCCAAAAATTTTCTGAATTTAAAATATTAAACAATGAAAAAAGGCGTCAAACTTACTTTGACGCCTTTTTTCATTTTATTGAAAATTATATAATTAAATCGTGTTATTTAACTCGATAGTTTAATAGATTAACCAACGGCCAACATGATTGCACCAGTGGCAAGCAAATTAAAAATGGCTAACGGTATTAAAGATTTCCATCCCAAATGCATCAATTGATCATATCTGAATCGAGGCAATGTCCAACGTATCCACATAAAAACAAATATGAAGAAGAAAACCTTCGAGAACATAACTAATATCTGAGCGATACCTAACACTGTAGGATTACTTATAGCATCCATTCCGGGGAAATTATATCCACCTAAGTAAACACATGCCATTAATGCGCTGGATACAAACATGTTGATGTATTCTGAAAATAAATAGAATCCCAATTTCATGGAAGAATACTCCGTATGATAACCACCAATAAGCTCCGTTTCACATTCTGCTAAATCAAAAGGAGCACGATTGGTTTCAGCTAATGCACAAACAAAAAATATTATGAATCCAAGTGGTTGATAGAAAACATTCCAATTCATTCCGTGTTGTTGATCTACAATTTCACGAAGGCTTAATGTACCACTCATCATGATCACTGCGATCAAAGATAAACCCATGCTCAATTCATAGGAAATCATCTGTGCGCTGGCACGAATTGCACCGAACAATGCGTATTTATTGTTTGAAGCCCAACCACCAATCATGATTCCGTAAACACCAACTGATACAATACCCATTATGTAAAGTACCCCGATATTTACGTCGGCAACCTGCAAACGAACTATACGATCTCCGATGGGTAATTCGGTACCCCAAGGAATCACAGCGCTGGTTATTGTTGCAGTAATCATTGCCACCGCAGGACCTAAAATAAATAACCATTTTTCAGCAGATTGAGGTATTAATTCTTCTTTAAAAAATAACTTACCTGCATCCGCTAATGGTTGAAATACACCATAAATACCTGCTCTATTCGGACCTAAACGATCCTGAAAAAAAGCAGCTACTTTTCGCTCTCCGTAGGTTAAATACGCAGCGATTCCCAATGTAACCAAAGTTAATATGGTAACCAAAAGCGTTTTTTCTAATAACAATGCACTATCCATTTTATGCTTTATTCAATAAGGTGGTATGTTCAGGTATGGGTTGTTCGTAATGATTTGCAGAAATAACCGAATGTCGATTGATTTTTCTTGGTCCTTCGATGTTCCATTTCGCAACTTCTTTTTTATCGAACCTACATTCGTTACAAATAAATTCTTTTACTTCTCCATACTGGTCTTTGCGAGCAGTAACACGTGCTATCTCATCACCGATCATCCATAAAACAGCTTTACCAGAACACTTAGTACATTCGCAATTCGCATCGACGGGCTTGGTATACCAAACACGACTTCTAAATCGGAATGTCTTATCCGTTAACGCTCCAACTGGACAAACATCAATCACGTTACCAATGAAGTCGTTTTTAAGATTTTTTTCAATGAAGGTGCCGATTTCAGCTGCGTCTCCGCGCTTTAATACACCATGCTCTCTCGAATCAGTTAATTGATTCGCTGTGTAAACACAACGATAACAAAGTATACAACGAGTCATGTGTAACTTAATGTAATCTCCGATATCAATTTTATCGAATTCCCTTCTTTTAAATTCGTATCTCGTTTTAGCTACACCATGTTCGAAAGCTAAATCCTGAAGATGGCATTCACCTGCTTGGTCGCAAACGGGACAATCCAAAGGATGATTTAATAATAAGAATTCTACAACTCCTTTTCTAGCATCTAATACTTTAGGACTTGTAATATTCTTTACTTCCATGCCATCCATTACCGTTGTACTACAACTGGCAACTAGTTTGGGCATAGGTCTTGGGTCTTTTTCAGATCCTTTTGAAACCTCAACAAGACACGTACGGCATTTACCACCGCTTCCCTTTAAACTCGAATAGTAGCACATCGCTGGTGGTACTATTTTTCCACCAATTTGACGTGCTGCATTCAATATGGTTGTACCAGGTGCCACTTGAATGGATTCCCCATCAATGGTAACTGTAAACTTTTGAATTTCTTCAGACATTGAATTTATACGTTAACGTTCTCAAACTTTTTTTCACTTACCAAACCATAATTTCTCTCTTGAGATAATTTAGGTTCCCTAACATGCCATTCAAATTCTTCACGGAAATGGCGAATAGCAGCTGCTACAGGCCAAGCTGCAGCATCTCCTAAAGGACAAATAGTGTTTCCTTCAATTTTGCTTTGAATCTCCCAAAGCAAATCAATATCTTCCATTTTACCTTTACCCGTTTCTATATTATGAAGAACTTTTTTCATCCAACCCGTTCCTTCTCTACACGGTGAACACTGACCACAAGACTCATGATGATAAAAACGAGCAAAATTCCAAGTATTACGCACAATACATTGATCCTCGTCGTAAACAATAAAACCACCAGAACCCAACATAGAACCAGTTGCAAAACCACCGTCAGCTAAACTTTCGTAAGTCATTAAACGATCGTTTCCTTCTGCTGTTTTACAAACTAAATAATGTGGTAAAATTGGAACTGAAGATCCTCCAGGAACACAGGCTTTTAATTTTTTACCATTCTTAATTCCACCACAATAGGTATCAGAATAAATAAATTCTTCAACACTTACACCTAATTCAATTTCATATACACCTGGTTTATTAATGTTGCCAGATGCTGAAATCAATTTAGTTCCAGTTGATCGCCCAATCCCGATAGATGCATAACTGTCACCACCTTCATTTATAATTGGTACAACAGCGGCTATGGTTTCAACGTTGTTAACCACAGTTGGCCTCTGCCATAAACCTTGTACAGCAGGGAATGGTGGTTTCATACGAGGATTTCCACGTTTTCCTTCTAAACTTTCAATTAACGCCGTTTCTTCTCCACAAATGTAGGCACCTGCACCTGGAGATACTGCTAAATCTAAGTCAAAACCACTTCCCAATATATTTTTACCTAACCATCCATTGTTGTATGCTTCTTGAATGGCTTTCTCCAAAATGCGTAATACATACATGTATTCACCACGGATATAGATATAGGATTGATTTGCACCTAGAGCATACGAAGAAAGGATCATTCCTTCGATCAATAAATGAGGGATTTTTTCCATCAAATAGCGATCTTTAAACGTGCCTGGCTCAGATTCATCGGCATTACACAATAAATGACGAGGAACTCCTTCCGGCTTCGCTAAAAAGCTCCACTTCATTCCCGTCGGGAAACCAGCGCCACCTCTACCGCGTAGTCCGGACTTTTTAACTTCCTCTACGATATCGTCAGGAGACATGGTTTTCAGCGCCTTTTCTACAGCTGCATATCCCCCATTTTTACGATAAACATCGTAAGATTGAATACCTTCAATATGGTCGTTTGCAAGTAATAATTTCCTAGTCATTGTTCTGTCCCATATAATTAGCTGAAGGATGGTTTCTATAGTGTTCAATTAACGCATCCACTTTCTCTTCTGTTAAATGTTCATGAAATTTTTCTCCCGCTTGCAACATAGGAGCATATCCGCATGCACCTAGGCACTCAACGGCTTTTAATGTGAAGATACCATCGGCAGTTGTTTCACCTTCTTTAATTCCTAACTTCTTTTCGATGTATGAAATAATTTTCTCAGCACCTTCTATCATACATGGACCTGTTCTACACACTTCTAATTTAACTTTACCCACTTTTTGGGTATCGTACATACTGTAAAAGGTAGCTACCTCGTACACCTCAATTGGTTGTATGTGCAACAATCTAGCTACATAGTCCATTACATCTGCAGAAAGCCATCCGAAATGCGCTTGTGCAATGTGTAAAACACGTATTAATGCACTTTTTTGTTTTCCCTCGGGAAATAAGGATATAACTCTTTGAACTTCATCTAGAAGCTCTTGAGGAAATTCGATATGTTTATTTTCTTCCACGTCCTTCAATGTTTATTAAGCGTCTAACTCACCTGCAATTACATTCATACTACTCATGGTTAAAATGGCATCACTGAGTAATGCACCTTTAATCATTTCTGGGTATGCTTGATAATATATGAAACAAGGTCTTCTAAAGTGCAATCGATAAGGAGTTCTTCCACCGTCTGATACTAAATAATATCCTAATTCACCATTTCCACCTTCAACTGCATGGTAAACCTCGCCTGCTGGAATTGGTGTTTCTCCCATAATGATTTTAAAATGATAGATGAGTGCTTCCATAGAGGAATACACTTCTTCTTTTGGGGGAAGATAGAAC
This sequence comes from uncultured Rhizobium sp., assembly GCA_964415065.1. Lineage (GTDB taxonomy): Bacteria > Bacteroidota > Bacteroidia > NS11-12g > UBA955 > VMCP01. Next base: position 102,104 of record CAYPYX010000001.1, on the reverse strand, counting down.
GATGGAATATCAGCATGATAGCTGCCTGATGGCATGTTATCTAATGCCTGTTGAATAATTTTTAAACTTTCACGGATCTCATTTTGTCGTACCATAAATCGATCATAAGTATCACCGTCTGAACCAACAGGGATTTTAAAGTCGAAATCTTGATAACTCGAATACGGATTTTGAACGCGAACATCGTAATCCACACCAGCTGCACGCAAATTAGGACCAGCGAAAGAATAGTTCAATGCTCGTTCAGCGGTGATTGGACCTGCGCCAATTACACGATCCATAAAAATTCTATTTCGCTCCAACATATTCGAATATTCGTCGAAATGTTTGGGAAATTCCTTCAGAAATGAACGCAATAAATCGTAAAATTTAGGACTGAAATCACGATCAAAACCACCAATTCTACCTACATTGGTAGTTAAGCGCGCTCCACAAATTTCTTCGTACAAATCATAAATTTTTTCGCGCTGTTGGAACATATACGTAAATCCGGTCAACGCACCTGTATCAACACCAATCACTGAATTACATACAAGATGATCCGCTATACGAGCTAATTCCATCACGATTACACGCATGTAATCTACCTTCTTCGGAATTTCAGCACCAATTAACTTCTCAACGGTCATGTGCCATCCCATATTGTTTATGGGTGAGGAACAGTAGTTCAATCGATCAGTAATGGGTGTGATTTGATGAAAAGGTCTTCTTTCAGCTAATTTTTCAAAAGCTCTATGTATGTAACCAACTGTTTGTTCAGCATGTAAAATCCTCTCCCCATCAACTTTCAATACATTCTGGAAAATACCATGTGTAGCTGGGTGTGTTGGACCTAAATTCAATGTAGCAATTTCTCCGTCTATAGTCTCGGAGCTGCCAGTATAGATTTGTTGATTTAATTTTTCTAATTCGCTCATCTCCCAAAAAATGTATCGTTTTTGTCTTTACGGGTCTCATCCTCCAACGCATACTCTTTACGCATCGGATGATAATCCATGTTATCCATATTTAAAATCCGAGTCAAATTCGGATGTGAGGTAAATTCAATTCCAAAGAAATCAAACGTTTCTCGCTCCATCCAATTTGCCCCAGAGAAAATATCTGAAATGGACTGAATTTGATTCGCAGATTTTGAAAGATTCGCTTTTATTCGAAGTCTAACATTCTCGGGTAAATTATGAATGTGATAAACCACTTGAAACTCTTTTCCTTCGTTCAATGGATAATGAGCACCGGTTAAATCATTTAAATACGTATATCCTAATTGCGAATTCAAACCTTGTATTACATCATGCACGGATGCTGATGGAATAGTAATGTTGGGTTGGTTGTATTTGTCCATTTCGAAGTGAACCTCACCTTGCGACAAGGTGCGGATTAATTCAATGGATCTATCTAAAAAATCTTGCGACATTGGATTATACGGTTTCTATGTTGTAACTTTCTAACATTTTCTTGTATTCGTCAGAATTTCTACGACGTAAACTTTCGTTTTTCGCCAATTCTTGAATTTTCAATATGCCTTCTATGATCTGCTCGGGTCTTGGTGGACAACCAGGAACATATACATCGACGGGAATTACATTATCAATTCCTTGTAAAACGCTGTATGTATCAAAAATCCCACCACTTGAAGCACAAGCGCCAACAGACAATACCCATTTGGGTTCAGCCATTTGATCATATACTTGCTTGAGTACAGGACCTAGTTTTTTGGAAATAGTACCTGCAACAATCAACAAATCAGCTTGTCTAGGTGAGAAACTCATTCTCTCCGATCCAAAACGTGCTAAGTCATAGTTAGAACCCATGGTTGCCATGAATTCAATTCCACAACATGATGTGGCAAAGGGCAACGGCCACAATGAATTTGCTCGAGCTAAACCGATTACCTTATCAAAGGAAGTGGCAAAAAAACCTTGTCCTTCAATTCCTTCTGGTGCTTTTTCAATTTTTACCATGTGATATAAATTATTTTTCCCACTCAAGGGCACCTTTTTTCCAAACGTATATGAATCCAGTTAAAAAGAATCCTACAAAAGATACAACTGCTAAAAAGCCTTCCCAACCCATTTCCTTAAAGTTTACTGCATAAGGGTAAAAGAATACCACTTCTACGTCAAACAAAACAAAAAGTATAGCTGACAAGAAATATTTTACTGAAACTGGGAATCGGGCATCGCCTTGACTCTCAATACCACACTCAAAACTATCGTTTTTCTTTTTCGTTTTTCTTTTGGGACCAAGCAGTTGTGACAATGTTAAAGCCAACACTACAAAACCAATAGAAAATCCCAACTGAATGAGAATGGGTAAATAACTTTCTGGATTGTTCATGATTCGCAACAAAAATAATACAACGCAACCGATGAATTGTTCAAAATTCATCGAATATTTTAAAAAAAATGAACAATGCGTCTAAATTTGTGGAAATCAATTATAAAACTTATATGAAAATAAGAAAAATTACTTTTGTAACCATCAGTTTATCTGTGTTTTACCTGGTATTGTCGTCCAATTCTTCTGGCCCAGGTGGTAATAGAACTGGAAGCCCAGGTAGTTCTGGAAATTGCTCCGGATGTCATTCTAATGCACAAGTGAGTGGTTCTGTGGATATTGTGGTCAAAGATTTAAATGGTAATACAGTTACATCCTACATACCTAATACCAAATACAACATTACAGTAAACTCAAGCGGCAATTCATCCAAATACGGTTTTCAATTTACTGCCATGAACTCAAGTAACCAAAAAATAGGTACTTACGGAACAGCACCATCAAAAACTTCCGTATACAATGCGGGTCAAGCTCAAATTTGGGGACACACTTCTCCTGCGACTACTTCTCAAAGCGCTTCTTGGACCATAGAATGGACATCACCTGCAGCTGGAGCTGGTGAAATAACCATGTACACTGCATCTGTAATTTCTAATGGAAATAATTCTGACAATGGTGATTTCGTTGCTACTAAAAATATTAAATTAACAGAAAGTCCTACCAATGGTACGGATAAAATTGCTGTCAATGAATTCAAGGTATTCTTTGACGCTGACAATTCAGTAATAAAGGCGAATCAAGAATTAAAACGGATTTTAGTGTGGGATGTTTCCGGAAAATTGGTGAAATCAATTGAAACCAACAACCATTTGTATACTTTAAATGGACTTCGTTCTGGAACTTATATCTTGAATGTTTGGGGAATGAATTCCATAAATAAATCCACTTTGAAGATAGTAATTGATTAAAAATATTTAGGGTTTGATACCCTTAACCTTGAATGAGAAACTAATCCTCAGTTGAGTAATCTTCTGAGGATTTTTTTGTGTAATACGAATTCTTTTAATCAGAATAAGTATTTATCTTAATATAACGATAAAGTTAAATTAGTTAAAACGATATTGAATTCAATAGGTTCCCTCATTTAACAGTTAAAATTTCCAACATCTATGCTGAATTTATTTCTGTCTGTTCAATGCATTATGGAATTTTCTCGCGTTTTGTAAATGACGTGAATAATCAGATTCGAAAATATGATAACCTGAAAAATCTGCTTTCGCGCAGAAATAGATAAAATCATGTTGGGTGTAATTTAAAACAGCATCAATTGCATTAATGGATGGTATACAAATTGGACCAGGTGGCAATCCCTTATATAGATATGTGTTGTATGGAGATTCAATTTTAGTATCAACTTGTAAAACACGCTCTGCTTTCCCTTTAATAAAAACAATGGTTGGATCAGCTTGAAGCTTCATGTTTTTTCGATAACGATTTAAATAAACACCCGCAATATTTTCAAATTCGTCTTTTTTACTACTCTCCTTTTCTACAATACTTGCAATTGTTACAGCTTCCAATACGGTTAAATTTTGAGCCTGCAATTTTTGAATTCGATTTGAGTTCCAAAAGGAATTTGATTCTCGAATCATCCGTTTAAAGAAATCTTGAATGGATACATTATATCGAATGTTGTAAGTATTTGGAATGATATATATTGGCCAGTTTGTAGGTGTAATTGTTTTATTTTCAATAGTATGACTATCACTTAAGAAGGATTCCAAATGTTGCGTTTTAAGAACTATTTGGTTGTTTATGGTTTTGCAAAATCCTTCTTTAAAATGAGACGAACGTATAACTAAATTAACTGTCTGATTTCTGCTTTGGTGTATTTTTTTTAAGACCGAGAACGAAGATTCTTTATTCTCAATTTCTATTTTGCACGGAGTGATTTTATAACCTAGTAAGTTCAGCCAAAAAGAAATACCACCCGGTAGATATACTCCCAAGCTATCCGTTACACATGAATTCAATTGATCATTCGTCCAATCCGAATCAATTCTTAACGTAAATCTGGATTGATTTTGAGAATTTTCATTGGTCATACGTACTTTCTGGAATACAAAAAGCCATAAAAAAGACAATAATAAAATTATTGATAATGCTATAAATCCTTTAACCCACTTATTCTTCATGTTAAATATGGTTGCAAAAAACCGAAATTTTACTGGATTTAAAAACCTTGGTTCACTTTTTAATTACGATAGAACTATTTTTGTGCTGTGAATATTGCTATTATTGGTTACGGTAAAATGGGTAAAACCATTGAAAAAATATGTATTGAAAGAGGACATCAAGTCACACACAAGTTTGATGCTGATACCCCCTTTGAACAATCTCAAGATATAAATGTGGATGTTGCTATAGAGTTTACTTCGCCTGAACTAGCAGTTAAACACATTAATCATGCTGTAAATTTGAACATTCCTATAGTTGTGGGAACCACAGGATGGTATCAGGATTTTGATTCTGTAAACGATTATGTTTCTCGCAACAACGGATCTTTGTTTTATGCCACAAATTTTAGTATTGGGGTTAATCTATTTTTTCAGTTAAACAAAGTGTTAGCTGAATTGATGAATAAACATCCATATGCGGTAAGTATGACCGAAATTCATCATACGGAAAAGAAAGATGCGCCATCTGGAACCGCAATCACACTTGCTGAAGGAATAATCAACAAAAGTGAATTGATTCAAGATTGGAAGTTATTGGAAAATGCCGATGAATTGAATCAAAACAGCAGTAATCAAATGAATCTTAAGGGTGAACTACCTATTTTAGCGGAACGACTCCCAGATGTTCCAGGTACGCATATCATTAAATATGAAAGTGAAGTAGATTCTATTGAAATTCGTCACGACGCAAAAAGCAGGTTAGGATTCGCATTGGGTTCAGTATTAGCGGCCGAGTGGTTAGTCGATAAAAAAGGAGTGTTTAACATGTCAAATATGTTGAGTCTATGACTTTACATATAAATAGTGTTAATTTGGAACATCAAATTTTAAATAAGTAAACTACTTAAATGAACAGTTATAATCTATCCATTTTTCTTGCCATTTGGTCAACGGCTTTTATTTTGACACGCTTAGGATTGTCGAGAATGTTTAAACTAGCAGGATTAAATCCCATTCTTGCTTGGGTGCCCATTCTGAACTGGTGGTATTGGATTCAACTTGTAGGACGTCCAAAATGGTATATGATTGGAATGGTAATTCCGGGATTGAATATCTTATTTAGTTTCAATATAAAGTTGGATTTGCTTCGTAGTTTTGATAAAACTAAATTTTGGGAACAGGCTGTTGGGATCATATTGACTTTTGCGTATTTCCCCTATTTGTTGTTTGACAAATCGCTAAAATTTGTTGGTAAAGCGGGAGAAAAAACCTGGAGAAAAGAAAATTTAGTAAAATCTACTGCATCCAGAGAATGGGCGGATGCCATATTATTTGCCGTTTATGTTGCCGGTGGAATGAGAGCATTATTTTTTGATTTGTATCAAATTCCAACGCCTTCTATGGAATCGAATTTAATGGTCGGCGATCACTTGGTGGTGAGTAGAACTAATATAGGAATGAGAATTCCTATGACACCCATTTCAGTTCCTGTTCTAGCTCCAAAGGAAATTGCGGGAATTAAAGCGTATACTGATTTGGTAGAGTTTCCATACATGCGCTTGCCAGGATGGTATACCATTAAAAATAACGATATCATTGTATTCAATTGGCCAGCAGATGAAGGTTTCCCAACAGATAAAAAAGACAACTATGTTAAACGTTGTATCGGTATTCCCGGGGATTCAATATTCATAAGAAGAGGTCAAGTATATATCAATAATAAACCATTACCTGTTGTAGATAAGCAACAAAAACGTTACTTATTATTGATGAAAGATTATATTTCTCAGGAATTTTTATTAGAGCACAATTTGGGAGATTTTACTATTCCGTATCGCGTTGCTCCAGAAATCTTGAAAAATACACAAAAAGCGGGTCAAATGCTGATTCCTTATCATATTTACACGTGGCCTGATAATGTTAAAAATATTAAAAAACACGGTTCTGTGGCGGCAGTTTTTGAAGATATCGTAGATGAAGGTTATGATCGACATCTTTTCCCTGATACGGCCAACACAACTTATTTAAAACATCAGTGGGATTTAAATAATTACGGTCCGTTCTATCTTCCCAAGAGAGGCGAAACAATAGAATTAACTAAAAATAACTGGGATTGGTTTAAAGCGGCAATCAACGTGTATGAAAAAGCGAATATTGTTGAACAAGGCGGGAAATTTTATACACAAGGTGGTAGTGGTTCAGAAATAAAGAAATACACCTTTAAAATGGGTTATTATTGGATGATGGGCGATAACCGATATAATAGCAGTGATTCTCGTTATTGGGGATATGTACCTGAAGATCATATTTTAGGAAAACCATTATTCACATTCTTCTCACTGAAGAAAGTAATCAATATCAATGAAATTGGAGAACCTAATATTCAGGGTAATAATATGTTATATGATGTTAAAGGGATACGTTGGGACCGTATTTTTAGAAAAATAGAATAACAAATTATCAATTCGATTCAAAAGCCGTTAATTTCACTGGAGATTAGCGGCTTTTTTTTGGAATGTTTAGAGCATGTATCCATCTTTGGAATCTAAGAAATTCCATCGTATACCAATTCCCAAATACCTAAACGAACTATTTAAAGCCCCGTGTAATCGTTCATAATTGAAAAGACCTTCAATATGGAAACTTTCTGAAGCTAGATACTTTAAAACTAATTGGTTATTTATTCCGTTCAATAAATTTCCTTGTAACATCGGAGCATTTTTTAGATCAATAGCTTTTTGATAATTTAATCTCAAATCTGATCCGTAATTATCTTTTCCTATGTTTAATCCTTTATTGTAAACGATGAAAGTATTTTTGATTGACCATTTTCTGAACTGATCTGGAATTATAAATGTTCTAAACACAAATTCCCGAAAATTACTTTCTAATGGATGTGCTAAAGCTTGTCCATAATGAGCATAATTACTGGATGAGTAATGCGAATAAGTAAACGGTCTAACCGAATTCCATTCCATTTGAAAGTAACTTTGTTTGATATATTTTATTTGGGGACTCCAGTATGCTCCAAGTTGGTAAGCAAATTTGTTGTACGAGTGCTTTCTATTGGTTAATAAATAATTAGTGTTGAATTCATCCATGAGCAGTTGACCATATGTATTCCAACGTTTACGTTTAAATGAGAAATCAAGGGCAATTAATGCATTATCACTGGAGCCTAGTTCCCGTTCTATTCCTCGGTAAAAAATAATTGGATTTAAATAATTTAAATCGAAAGAATTATCTGGACGATAATGAACTACAGATTCAGAAACACCTAACTCCAAACCTATTGATTTGAATTCGAGGGCTCCTCTGTGCATGGCTAAATATTTTTTATTGTAAGTTTTAAAAGTATCTTTAGTTAAATCCCTTACTAACTCCTTAAATAAATTTTGATACTTGAAAGGACCCAGTCTGTAATTCAGTTGTAAAAACAGACTTGGAGGTGCAAAATTGGACAAAATCATACTTCTAAAACCAGAACCTATGAACTGCTTATCATGACCAAATGTTGCATGGATTGAGTATATCGTATTTTTCGGATTAACTTTAGATTTTTTTTCTGCAATTAATGTGTTAACATAACCCGTTGCGTAGAAATAATCCAAGTAGCCTAGAAAATTGGTATTTACGAATCCATTTCCAGGTAACGCACGATTTTGTTTTCTATACATCCCAATTGAATTTATGGGATTTAATTGATAATCACTAGCGATTGTGTGGAAGGCAATTTTGGGACCAATTTGACCGTAAACTTCAATTCCTTTACCGTTTAACAACGAGCTAGAGAAACGATCAAACTGTGGGGTAAAAGACATATCGAACAAAGGATTTACAACAATATAATCCTGTTTATCTTCACTTTCCCAAGAATAAAAACGAAATGGATTATTCAAAAATCCAAGATCATGAATTTTTTGAAGGTTGTTTTTTTTAATAGAAGGATTTTTAGAAAGAGGTTCAATTTTTATATATTGAATAAAATATTCAGGGCTGTATTTACGAAAGAAACTCTGTTGATCTATTCCTCTATTTTTTACTGAAATATCGGAATAAAGTTGTTCTTCTTTATTCAACAATCCTGACATTAATTCGAGATTCTGATTATTGTAACGAAAACTCTCAATTAATGTAGGATCTAATGCAATCATTCTATCTTCGATATGAGATAAAGGTTTGATGAGTCGATTTTGAGCCAATGTATTACTTGTAAGTAAAATACACAAGCCGAATCCTAGTATAATTTTCATATTTGAATGAATACAATTTTAGAATGAATTCACCATTAGCTGATGAATTTTACCAATTCTGTTTTTCCGAAGATAGTAAATTACCGGTAATTAAAGATTTACTACTATGGATTTACCTGTAATATTTCCTGCAAAATTTTTCATTTCAAATTCACGGTATTTTTCCAATTCCGCTATTTCTTCCTGTGAAATCAAGTCCAATTTTTTAAGTAGTTCTTGTGCAACTTGATATTGTGGACCCATTTTCCCATCGTCAATTTTAATAGCTATACCCCATTTTTTTTCCGGAATACCTATACAATAAACGCCATCAGCGCCAGTTTTTCCCACAATTCTACCTCGTGTAATTCGCATCAAATCCGTACAATATCTCTGTGTACCTGCCACCATTTCAGGGAATTCAGTTACAGCAGTAACAATGCGTTTAGCAGCCAGCTTGGTTTTATCGTCGAAACTCGATGGAGGGCAGACTAAGTTTTTGAATGCAATGGCTTGATTGAATACAGGCATTGCAAATGTGGGTGCGCTACATCCATCCATTCCTAAATGCAACTGATCCGATGATAATTCGTAAAACTGAGATACTACAGTTCTTATTTCTAGTTGCAAAGGATGTTCTGGCGACAAATAAGAATCCAAATCTTCATTTTTATAGGTAGACCAAGCTAAAAAACCAGCATGCTTTCCACTGCAATTATTGTGTATGGGTTGTGGATCCTTATTTTCTCGTATTAATTGGTGGTAATCCTTTTTTAAGGATGGTGGTTGTGCACCGCATTTTAAATTGGATTCATTTAAATGTATGGTGTCTAAAATAGTATTTACTACTTGAGTATGCGTTGATTCACCATTATGAGAACCACACATTACGGCAAGTTGTTCAGGGGTGAATCCGTAAGAATCAAAAATTCCAGATGTAATCAAAGGAATATGCTGAAAAAATTTCATAGCACTTCTGGGATAACAAATTTGTTCTACATCACCCTTAGAATAAATAATTTGATTGTTTTCATCCACAACGCAGATTACCCCTCTGTGAAAACTCTCAAGTACATCTGCTCTTCTTAACTCTACTAAAATTGGATTCATTATAATGATTTTTGTGCCAATAGAAATAAAACAGCCATTCGAATAGCTACTCCATTTTCTACTTGTTCTAAAATAATACTATTACTGCAATCTGCCACTTCTGAACTAATTTCAACGCCCCGATTAATTGGGCCTGGATGCATGATTAGCAATTCGGGATTTGCTTGATTTAATCGATCCATCGTTAAGCCAAATAATTTTGAATATTCCCGAATTGAAGGAAAATAACGTTCGTCTTGACGCTCTAATTGGATTCTTAGCATGTTTGCTACATCCGCCCATTTTAAAGCCTCATCTAAGTCATGTGAAATTTTCACCCCAAGTGTTTCAATGTATTTGGGTATTAACGTAGCAGGACCACAAACCATAACTTCTGCACCTAACAATTTAAGACAGTAAATATTGCTTAGTGCAACTCTTGAATGTTTAATATCCCCGACAATCACTACTTTTTTACCTGATAAATCACCCAATTTTTGATGCATGGAAAATGCATCCAATAAGGCTTGCGTAGGATGTTCATGAGTTCCGTCGCCAGCATTTACTATTTGAGCATCAATGTGTTTTGATAGAAACTTACACGCACCCGGTGCAGGATGTCGCATAACTACCATGTCTACCTTCATACTCAAGATGTTATTTACTGTATCAATTAACGTTTCACCTTTCTTTACGCTAGATGATGAAGAAGAAAAATTAATTACATCTGCACCCAATCTCTTTTCCGCTAGTTCAAAAGAAACTCGGGTTCGAGTGGAGTTTTCGAAAAATAAATTTGCAATGGTAATATCTCGTAAGGCAGGAGTTTTTTTAACTGGTGCCTGCAATAAATTATGAAATCCCTGTGCTGTTTCGAAAATAGAATGAATTTGATTGACATTCATTCCTTTTATACCTAATAAGTGATTTAAGGGTAGATTATTCATTTATTTTATTTTCAAATAGCCAAACATTCAATTCATTACCAATCCATTCTACATTAACATAGGAATTGGTATTTCTTGAATCGATAGACACTCCTACGTAATCTGGTTTAATCGGTAATTCGCGTTCATGAATCCTATCAACTAAAACTAATAATTCTATTTGAGATGGACGTCCAAAACTCATAATGGCATCAATAGCAGATCTGACGCTTCTTCCCGTATATAAAACATCATCAACCAAAACGATGGTTTTACCTTCGGTTGAAAAGTTTATTTTTGATGGTTTGGGGATGTGAATACTGCCTCGACCAATATCATCTCTGAAAAAAGTATGGTCTAATTCTCCAAAAAGGATGGATTTATTGGATAATTCGCACACGTGTTTATGAATCAGTTGCGCTAATTCAATCCCTCTGGGTTGTAAGCCAATAATGGCTAATTCAGTTAAATTTTTGTGATTTTCAACGACTTGAAGAGCAAATCGCTTTAATATCATTTCTCCTTTTAAGGGACTTAATAAGAGCTTCGATTGATTATTTTTCATTCGCGAGTTCTAAAATTATATTGAATTGATCTTCAGTAATGTCAATAACAGAAAGACGAGGCTGTCGAAGTAAACCTAAACCAGTTAGTCTGGAATCATTTTTCATAGTTTCCAAACTAACCGGTTGAATTAATTTTTTATAGGGTTTTACATCAACTACAACCCAGTTTGTATCGGTAGTAGTTGGATCCTGATAAGATTCTTTAATTACCTCTGCGATACCTACTACTTCTTTTCCTTCATTTGAATGGTAGTATAGGCATAAATCGCCTACTTTCATGTTTCGCAAATTGTTTCTAGCTTGATAATTTCTTACGCCATCCCAAAATGTGGATTGATCTTTCTCGAATTGATCCCAACTATATTTAAATGGTTCAGACTTAATCAGCCAATAATTCATCCTCACAAAGTACGTTCAAATCCATTAAATTTAAAACAATTTGTGCTCCAATTTTTGAAATGTAAAAAATTGTTTGTTAATTTACATACCAAATAAATGATAAGTATTTTGACATTATGTATCTAAAAGAGAATTTAAAGTTGTTGCGAAAACGCAAAAAAAGAAGCCAAGAGGAAGTGGCAAGTCTTTTAAATATTACTCGTTCCGCTTACAATAGTTATGAAAATGGTGTGGCTGAACCGGGATTATCCATTTTGATAAAGTTATCCGATTTTTTTCAATTAGGGATAGATCGACTTGTGCGTTTGGATTTATCACAATTACCCGAAAGCAAATTGTTGGAACTTGATAAAGGTTTTGATATGGACCTAACTGGAAGTCGATTGAGAATTTTAGCAACAACCGTAAATAAAGATAATGAAGATAATATTGAATTGGTGCCGGTAAAAGCTAAAGCTGGTTACACATCGGGTTATGCGGATCCCAATTATATTAAAGTATTACCTGCTTTTAATTTGCCCTTTTTGTCCCCGAATAAAAAGTACAGAACCTTTCCAATTAGCGGAGATAGCATGCCTCCAGTAGTTGATGGCGCTTTTGTAACTGGTGAATATCTTCAGGATTGGAATCATGTAAAAAATGGACATCCGTATATTGTGATTACACAAGACGAAGGAATTGTATTTAAAATATTGTACAACCGAATTGAAGAAGATGGCAGTTTCTTACTTTGTAGTACAAATACCAACTACAGTCCGTATTCTGTTAAGGTCCAAGATATTTTAGAGATTTGGAAGTTTGTAAATTACATCAATCCCAAATTTGAAGAACCTACATCCTCAAAATCCGATGAAATAGGACCAGCATTACGTGTTATTCAACGTGAAATTGGTATGATTAAAGATAAAGTGAAAAATATTGAGGACAAAATTTAACTACTGCATATTTTTTTCCTGAACAAATTGAAATTCTGATACATCTCTTATTATCTTCGCGATTCGAAACATTTACTTACTATGAAATTCAATAAAGAAACCTATTTAAACTGGTACAAAACCATGATGTTGGTTCGTCGATTTGAAGAAAAGTCAGCTCAATTGTACGGTCAACAAAAAATAAAAGGTTTTTGTCATTTATATATCGGACAAGAAGCATTGGTTGCAGGTATGATGTCGGCAATCACACCCGACGATAAAGTAATCACAGCTTATAGAGATCACGGGCATGCTTTGGCTATGGGCGTGAGTGCTAATGCAGTTATGGCTGAATTATATGGTAAAGCAACAGGTTGTTCTGGTGGAAAAGGTGGAAGTATGCACATGTTTTCAAAAGAGAAAAACTTTTTTGGAGGGCATGGTATTGTAGGAGCTCAAATTCCTATGGGTGCAGGTTTGGGATTTGCTGAACAATATCTTGGCACAAAGAATGTGAGTTTATGTTTTTTTGGTGACGGTGCAGCGCGCCAAGGTGCATTACATGAAACTTTCAACATGGCTATGTTATGGAAGTTACCTGTAATTTTTATTTGTGAAAATAATGAGTACGCAATGGGAACTAGTGTACAACGTACCACTAACCTATTAGATATATACAAAATTGGTTCGGCTTATGATATGCCCAGTTTCCAAGTAGATGGTATGAAGTGTGAAACAGTTCACGAAGCTATTGCTGAAGCGTGTGATCGCGCTCGTCGTGGTGATGGTCCTACATTTTTGGAAATAAAGACATATCGATACAGAGGTCATAGTATGAGTGACCCTGCTAGTTACAGAACCAAAGAAGAATTGGCTGCTTACAAAGAAAAAGACCCTATTGAAACCACTAAAGCTACAATCATAGCGAAGAAATACGCAACTGAAGCTGAATTGGATACTATGGAAGAAGCAATTATTGAAGATGTAAATGAAAGTGTTGTTTTCGCTGAAAATTCACCTTTCCCAGATGCTTCTGAATTATTTAAGGATGTTTATGTAGAAGACGATTATCCATACATCATGGATTAATTGAATCATTCTTAATTAGATTCACATAAAAAGTACTTGTAAAAAAAACTTATTTCGTATATTCGCCCGCTCAAAACATGGACATTAAAGAAAATTGGCTATCGGTTAGAAACAATGTTTCAGCATTTTACGTTGGAAACAAGAGAGTTATCAATGTGTCATTGATCAGTGCAGTTGCTATTGTTGCTGGTAGTTTGTATTATTCAATGAGCTTTTTACCAGATCAAGAAAAGAAAGCTGGTCAGAAATTAGCTCCACTATATTATTACTTTAAGAACGATTCAACACAAATCATTACTAAGGGTAATGCCGCGATGAAAATCGTATCTGCTGCTAAAATTGCAGACGACTATTGGTATACAAAAAAAGGCAAAGAAGCTGCATTGATGGCATCGATTGCATTCATGAAAGAAAAAAAATTCAAGGATGCGTTGAACTATTTGGATAAAACGGATGCTAAGGATGAAGTTTTGAATGCTTCTATTTTGGGTATGAAAGCGGTTTGTGAATCTGAATTAGGTAATACTGTAGATGCTGCTAAAATGTTCGAAAGAGCTTCAAGTGTTGCAGAAAACGACTTTAGTGCTATGTATTTGAAAAAAGCAGGTGTGCACTATGAAATGGCAGGTGAATTCAAAGATGCATTGCGTTGTTACAATGTAATCGCTGATAAATACTCTACTTCTTCTGAAGGTTCTGATATAGACAAGTATGTCTACAAAATGAAAGCTAAATTAGGTGAGTTAAATCCCTAATTAAATACAAAGAATTGTGTCTACGGCGAGCTTTTCCTCCGATTTTTCTGTGCATCTTAATGAAATAAAAACATTTAGAGTGGGCATAACGTGGTCCATTTGGAATGAACATATTACAGGCAGATTGCTTAGTGGTGCATTAGAAGAACTAAAAAAATGGGGTATTTCTGAACAAAATATTATTGTTTTACCCGTGCCAGGTGCATTTGAATTACCTTGGGGTGCTCAAACCCTTTTTGAAGATTTCCAAGTGGATGCCGTATTAACACTAGGTTGTGTAATAAAAGGTGATACTCCTCACTTCGATTTTGTTTGTATCGGTGCTACTAATGGTGTTATGCAAGTAGGTTTGAAATACAACAAACCGTGTGTTTTTGGATTAATTACAACACTGACAGAAGAACAAGCTGAAGATCGTGTTGGTGGCAAAAACGGACATAAAGGCAAGGAAGCAGCACAAACTGCCATTTTTCAACTCCTACATCCCAAGAAGAAATAACTATCCGAAAGTATAAAAGTAATTATAAATATTAATTGCATAAATACGATTAATTCAATCTTATCCTTAAATAATTGTAAAA
Source organism: uncultured Rhizobium sp. (assembly GCA_964415065.1). Taxonomy (GTDB): domain Bacteria; phylum Bacteroidota; class Bacteroidia; order NS11-12g; family UBA955; genus VMCP01. The sequence continues at coordinate 87,099 of CAYPYX010000001.1, read as the reverse complement.
ATTTACCTATATGAACCCCATTGCTGAAAATTACAATGAGCAACTGAATGAAGTGGAACAATTGATTAATCTTCATGATGAAGAAACATCAAAAAAAGATCTTTATAGTAAGCTCAGCAAGGAAGAAATCATCACAGAAGCAGAATCATTGATTCAAACAGCAGATGTTAAAACAGCATTTAATAATTTAAATGCCTTGAAAGAGCAGTTTGAGCGCATAAGTTCTGCTGAAAAGCCAGCATTAATCAAACAATGGATTGATGATGGAAATGATGTCAAAGATTTTGTTCCTCCACAGGATGCATTAAAGGTAAGATTATTAGAGATTTTCAATGAGTTTAAGAAACTCAGAGAAGAAGAAAGAAAACGTGCAGAGGAAGAGAAGTTGGCGAATTTGCGTCAAAAGCAAAGTATTTTGGAAAAAATCAAGGCTTTAGTTGAGAATGAAGAAACTGAAAATTCTCTTAAACACTTGCGAGAATTGATGCGCGAATGGAGAGAAATTCGTTCTGTACCTAAAGAATTCCAAGAAGAACTATCTGCTCAATACAAAGCGCTCGTAGATAAATTCTATGATAATTTGAGTATTTTCAACGAATTAAAGGATTTAGATCGCGAGAAAAACCTTGAAATTAAAATTGAATTGATCAAACGTGTTGAGGCATTAAAAGATGAAAAGAATATTCGAAAGGTATTAGTTTCGTTGAATAAACATCATGAAGATTGGAGAAATACAGGACCAGTTAGAAAAGAAATTTCCGAAGAAATTTGGAATCGCTTCAAATTGGTGAGTAACGAAATAGTAGAATCCGTTCGTGCATACAGAGCCGCTCAAGATGAAAAAAGAAAGCTTAATCTTGAAAAGAAATCATTACTAATCGAAAAATCTGAAGCTTTGATTGCTGTACTTCCAACAAACGGCAAAGAATGGCAGAGTGTTGCCCAAGAATTGGATAATCTATTCGAAGAATGGAAAAAAATTGGACCCGTACCCTCTGATAAAAACGAGGAAGTTTGGGATCGCTTTCAAAACGCTAGAAATACATTTTTCTCCGAAAGAAAACAGTTTTTCAAAGGTTTGAATGCTCATAAACAAGCGAACTTAGATCAAAAAGTAAAATTGTGCGAACGCGCAGAACAACTTAAAGATTCTAACGATTATAATAACGCAAGTGCTGCATTGTTAGCATTGCAGGAAGAATGGAAAAAAGTAGGTCCTGTTCCTGAAGAACAAAATGAAAAAATCTGGAAGCGATTCAGAGCCTCATTCGATGTGTTTTTTGAAAGAAAAAAGGCTTGGATGGATGAAAGAAAACAAAATGAATCGGGTGCTGTAACAGCTAAAGAAGAAATTTTGAAAGAACTAGAAGCTCTTGCCGGTGCTGAAACTAAAAATTATACTTTTAATGATTTGAAAGCCATCCAACAAAGATGGAATCAATCGGGTTTTGTGTCAGGCAAGAAATTTCATTCGTTGAATAATCGATACCAAAAATTAATTGATCCTATGTTCCAATCTCTTCGTGAAATGAATAATGCGGAACGTGAAAAATCAGTTCGAGATTATGTAGCTGGTTTATCGGACTCTCCCGATGGAAAGCACAAATTAATGGGTGAAGAACGTAAATTACGTGATACCATTAATAAGATTCAAGATGAGTTAGCCACTATCGAGAACAACAAAGGTTTCTTTAGTAACTCTAAAAATGCAGGTGCTGTTTTAAAGCAATTTGACGATAAAGTAAAAAAATTAAACGAACAACTAGATCGTTTGAAAAAGGAACTTGCTATAATCCGTCAGGCTAAATAGCATTTTAATGCTTGAAAAACTAGGTAAATGGTTGGATTATTGGGGATATCTGCTGAAGTCTAATAACAGACACGGCACACATTCTCCATTTGTTTATTCATTCGCCGATCAAGTTTTATATGCAAAATCTGGCAAACTGAATGAATCCATTGAGTTTCAGAGAACTCAAATGATTCAAAGCAAAGGGAAATTTTCACAATATTCTCTGTCCTACTTTGTTGATAATTACACTCTTGGGTCTAAATTTTGTCGATTACTGTATCGGATTTGCACGTATTATAATGTGGGTAATGTTCGAGAATTTGGTTGGTGTTCTGGAATAGAAACTAACTATATTTTAGAATCTTTTCTTGATATGAAACGACCATTCTCGTATTCATATTTCAATTCTGAAAAAAACCAAGTTAAAGAAAAGTGCAATCTGGATTTTTGGGAAAATCATGATTTTTCTGAAATTACAGTGGTAGATAAATTAGATGCGCAGCCTACCCTTTTTCTGTTTCATTGGAGTATTCTTAATGAGGATTCTTTTTGGTCAGAAATAGAAAACGTGTATTCATCAATCAAAAATGACGATATAATTATTATTAATGGATTGCGCAACAACGAGAGCACTCTTATCAATTTTATGCGTATGAAAAATGATCCTCGGATCACGGTAAGTATTGATTTATTTGAAGTTGGTCTATTTTTTGTTAGAAAAGAGCAACCCAAACAAGAGTTTGTTTTGCGCTTTTGAAAATTTTAGAACCCAAACTATTCATAAAAAAAGTTAAATTGTAAAAAATATAATGGTCTACGAACATTTTATCAGAGTGAGATACGCAGAATGTGATCGAATGGGCTTTGTTCACCATTCAAATTATGCCATGTATTTGGAAGAGGCTCGTACCGAAATTTTGAGAGCTAGAGGAATAACTTATAAAGATATGGAAGACGACGGAATTATTATGCCTGTTAGATCCATGTCTTTTCAATTTATTAAAGCTGCGAAATACGATGATTTGCTGAAAATAACCGTTGAAGTAGTAGGTGAAACCAATGTAAGATGTGACTTTAAATATGAAATTTACAATCAGGATGGTATTCTTTTGACCAATGCAACCACCGAAATGTTCTTCGTAAATAAAGTGAACATGCGTCCGATGAGATTGCCTGAAAAATATTTGAAATCATTTGAATAATAATTATTTAAAGTGTCTAAGTTATACAAATCATTTAATAAGAATATGCGCAATTTTCCAACCTCAAATCTGGAAAATGACGACAATAATTCCACGAATGATGAAGTTAACGACGTTTTAAATAACAAAGAATTTCAGGAACATTGGCTAATTAAAAAAATCATATTCTTTTTACAGAGTCGAACAGTAAAAGGATTCAAAGGACACAGTTTTTATGATGTAGGAAAGTATTTCCTTCGCTCTATTTTTAAAGAGAATTTGAGTATTCGTGCTTCATCGTTGAGTTTCAATTTTTTTCTTGCCTTATTTCCTGCTTTGATTTTTCTATTGACACTGATTGCTTTCTTACCTATTAAGGGAATGAAAACTCAATTTATCGAGCAACTTTCCATAATACTGCCTAATTCTACCTATGAACAAATAGCTGATACAATTTTAGAAATATTAAATAAGCAGAACTCTAAGTTACTTTCCTTCGGTTTTTTATTAACGATTTATTTCGCATCAAATGCTTTTCATATTCTAATTAACTCATTTAATCGTAGATTAGCGATTGGTCAATTTGTGAAACACAATTGGCTTTACATTCGTTTTAAAGCTATTTTTCTCACGTTTATTTTGTCTGTTCTGATCATCGTATTTCTAGTTTTAGTGACTTGGGCATATCAGATAGAGAATTATATGGAATCAAATGACTGGCCATTGATTTCAGTAATTAGTTTTATTATTGAGCTATTAAAATACATGCTAATCACGGGTTTGTTTGTACTGGTGATATCTTCGATTTACTATTTTGGTCCTTCCAATAAAAAGCGGTGGGAATTTTTCTCAGCTGGATCACTTTTGGCTGGGACACTGTCGATCATTTCCACTTTTGGTTTTACTATTTATGTAAATAATTTTGACAGTTACAATAAGATTTATGGATCAATAGGTGCCATTTTAGCTTTAATGGTATTGATTTATATTAACTCATTTCTAATTATAGTAGGATTCGAATTAAACACATCCATTGATAAGGCTGAACTGCAGAAAACGAAGGTGAAAACAATTACCCTTTCAGAGAATTCGAATTAAACACATCCATTGATAAAGCTGAACTGCAGAAAACGAAACTGGGTGCTATTCTTATTTAATAAATCGTAAATTGAACTCATTTGTTCAAATCATAACTCAAATACTATCAATGCTGAGAGCTTTTCCCAGACTAAATAGTTCATATTAGCCCACAAATATTTTCTCCGCAACAACAAGACCAAAATGTTCGTTAACCTTTGCTAATAACAAGTCTCGTTGCAAGAACATTTCGTTCTTTAAGGGTGGATTATCGAATTTAAGATACAATGTCTTACTCTTTAATTCAATTTGAACTGTATGTTTTGCAATCACCGGACCAACAATAGCTTCCCAGTCCTTTTTAATATTTATCTCACTCGCTTTCACATCCAATCTGTAGCGTTTGTACATGTTTTGTAAAACAGATGCTATAGACGGGTCTTTATCTTTTGGATTACTCATATTTTTAAATTTCAATCAATTTTAACCGCTTCAAACCATTTAGATTTTAACTGCTGCTAATTTGCTTTTCCTAAACCCATAAATAAAATAAACAACCAAGCCAATTAAAAACCAAATACCAAACCATTTCCAATTATCTTGTTCCATCCCTGTTAATAGAAAAGTACAAGTGGTTATCCCTAACATTGGTATTAAATTTAGCTTCTTTGTCCAACTTAAAATCAACAATATCAATTGCAAAGCCCAAAATAAAATGTGTGCAACTTGAGCAAAAGTTAAATTCATGTTTGCTATATCATCCCCCAAACTCGAAAAATAGTTAGGAAACCAATACGCAACAATTCCAATGATCACAAAAAGGACAACAGGGAAACCAAATTTCGCATTTATGAAGTACAACTTAAATCGTTTTTCTCCGATTGAATCAGTATTTGTATTAGTTTCTTGAGATGGTAGCAACAATACACCTCCGCAAACCAATATAAACGCAAATATAGTTCCGATTGCCGTAAAATCTAATACGAAGGATTCGTCAGTAAATAATATGGGTACTCCAACAACTAAGCCTGTAACAATTGTCGCGAAACCTGGTGTGTGATATTTAGGATGTATTTTTGAAAATGCGGGTGGCAGTAATCCGTCTCTGCTCATGGTCATCCATATACGGGGCTGTCCCATTTGAAACACCAATAAAACGCTGGCCATAGCAATAATAGCACTCACTGATACAAAATATTCTAACCAATGAATAGATTTATAATTCAGAACAAAAGCCAACGGATCGTCAACATCTAGTAAATTGAATGGTGCCATTCCGGTAAGCACCAAAGAAACTAGAATGTACAATACCGTGCAAATGATTAAAGAATAGAACATTCCTTTGGGAAGGTCTCGTTGGGGATTTTTAGATTCTTCAGCTAACGTGCTTACAGCATCAAATCCAATGTATGTGAAAAACACACCGGATACACCAGCCATTACTCCCTCAAATCCATTGGGCATAAATGGCGTGTAATTGTCAAAATCTATGTAAAATGCACCTACAGCAATTATTAAAATAACAACCAATAACTTAATGTATACCATTATGTTACTTGCATTTCTGGATTCTTTGATTCCTCTGTAAACTAATATAGTAATTATGGCATTGATGAATAATGCTGGCGCGTCAAAAATCAAACGCAGCCCGGCTAATTTAGGTGCCTTAAACCAAGCAGAAATCGCTTGAATTTCGTCGGTAGTTGCATTAATGGCATCTTTTTTTAACCATAAAAAGCTTTGAACTTGTGAATTCGCATGGTCTTTGGAGAGGAAGTCTTGTATTAGAGGATGATCAACGAACTTCAAAAATACACGATGTGAAGTAGAATAATCCGTTGTCAACCAACTAGGTAAATGAATACCAATTGCTTCCATTAAGTGATTGAAATATCCACTCCATGAAAAAGCGATATATATGTTTCCGATGGAATATTCCATTAGAAGTGCCCATCCAATTATCCAAGCAAACAGTTCGCCAAAAGTTGCATAAGCATAGGTGTAAGCACTTCCCGAAACAGGTATTCTACTTGCGAATTCCGCATAACTTAAGGCTGCAAAACCACAAGCGATGGCACTTAAAATGAATAACCAAATTACGGCTGGTCCACCAGTGGCACATGCTTTACCAATCGAACTAAAAACCCCACCCCCTATAATGGCTGCTATACCAAATAAAGTCAAGTCCTTAACACCTAAAACGCGACTTAAATTATGAGAAGTATTTATAGCAAAGTCAGTTTTACGTCGAAAAATTCGTTGTATCATAGAATGTATATGCGATATTAGCCTTTAAACTTTCGCAAAACAAATTATGTTTGTATATTCGAATATGCGAAAATTTGTAGCATACCTATTAATTGCAATCACGCTGTTAAGCAATGGCATGGTTGACTTTGCAATTAAAGTATGTCATGACTCAGATTTGAGCACAGGTTTCAACTATAAATTACAACAAGAAAATTGGCAAGGCACTTCAGATGCTTTTAAACCAAAACGTAACAATATCAGTCAATTTTCAGGTTCTGAGAACTTCCAAACTAACAACACTTCGGAATTTGATTCTCCAAAACCTAAAAAGAAAAAAAGTTGTTGCACCCCTAAAAAATCTAATAATAAAACATCGGAGCTAACTCGATTACAGGATTACACAACTAAGGAAGAATCGAGTGACCCTTTGTGGGATAATTTGTCATCGTGGATTTTTACATCCGACGAACATCCTTGTTGTAGAGATAATTCTAAAGTACAGATCAAGTGTTGTACTTTATTGAATCTTTATTATTTCACACCCAAGTTTTTAGAAGAAACAACCAATTACATCCCAAATATTACATGGAAACATGTTCTGAGTAATAACGAAATAGTGCAATACAAATCAGTTGCACAAAAGAATGTATTTCATTCAAAATACATTGAGCGATCCGATCAATATGTCCCGTGTTTCGAAGATTTCTCTTCGAGTTTTTGCGTTTGGATAATTTAGATTTCAAAAAGATATACTGCTTTTTAAGTAGATGTTGCTCGTAACCTTAATTTATTGAGTTCAACAAATTGTTTAAATAAGTCTTCTTGTTTTTTCAATTTCAATACATTGTAAATAAATTTATTTGCAATATATAAATTCTGATATTCAATAAACTAAATTACATATTTTCAATAATAATCGAGCAATTTCCACTTTAGCGGCAATATCAATCTGATTTGCGTCTGACTTAAAGAAACGATACGAAAGTAAATTACGGGTTCGAAAGTTAGTTTTCAACAATCAAAAACTTTTTTTAAAAAATTGAGTAAACAACAATCTTAGGTGAAAATACTTTAAACTAAGATTGAGATTAGTGAAATATAATGGATCAAATAAATGCGTTATTTGATCAAAAAAATAACATTGCTATCCCAAAGGGTTAAAAAAATAATACGATATGAAACAAACATTTAAAAACAGAAATCAAATAGTAATAATATTTTGGGGCATATTCAGTCTACTGGTTATGGCATTAACAATTCCCAGTTGTTCCACTGTAAAAACACCCAAAGGACAAAAAATTACCACTTCTTTTGAAGTTGGAGGTAATTGTGACATGTGTAAGGAACGTATTGAAAGTGTTTTAGACAAAAAAGGAATTTACAAAGCCTATTACGATTTAGAAAATCACCGATTGTTCTTAGAATATAATTCAGCGGCCTTCACAGAAATTCAGATTCATAATATCATTGCAGCAGCTGGACACGATACAGATAAGGTGAAGGCGGATAATTTGGTTTATGAAAATTTACCTGGTTGTTGCAAGTACAGAACGGAGGAAAAATGGTAAACAAAAGCGCAATCCTCATACTGTTAGTAAGCTCACTTGTATTTGAATCGAAAGCGCAATCGACCGATACAACCAAAATTCAGCCTGTAGATATCCGTGGTGAGCAATCTGGTGAAGTGGTAAACTCAGATGGTGCAATCCTCTCTCAAAAATTAAATGAAAACGAATTTAAAAAGGCAGCTTGTTGTACTCTATCTGAAAGTTTTGATTTAAGTAATGCTATAGAAGTGTCTAATGCTGATGGTGTTAGTGGAATTAAACAAGTTGAAATGCTCGGGTTACATAGTCGTTACGTATTGTTGACACGCGATAATATTCCTCTGTTTCAAGGATTAGCCGTGTTAAACGGATTAGCGAATATTCCAGGACCATTTGTATCAGATGTGAATATAGCCAAAGGTACAGGTTCAGCTACATTGGGTTACGAAGGAATTACAGGTGGAATTAATTACCTGTTAAAAGCATCCCCAAAAGATCCCAAAATTTTTATCAATGGTTATCAAAGTGATCAAGGTAGATCGGAATTCAATGCAGTTGTTAAAACCAAAAACAAAAAGAATTTTCGCAATTTTACCTACTTACATTATGGAAATCAATGGTTGGCCACAGATATGAACCAGGACGGTTATTCCGACAATCCTCTTTCTAATCGATTTTACATAAGTAATCACTCAGATTTTCAAAGAAAACATACAGAAGGACAATATGGTATTACGGTTTGGTCGGATGGAAGGGAAAGTGGTAAGCCAAAAGAAGGAAACAGAGAAATAAGTATGAGTGCCCGAGATTTTAATATTTATAGTCGCGAGAATCGATTGGAAGCCTACGCCAAATTGGGAATAATTCCTGAAAACATGGGTGAAACTACTTTTGGAAATGTACTGAATTTTTCTCTCCACGAAATGAATTACTACATCAGAACCAATCAATCCAATACCATGCGAACATACAGGGCTGCTGAGAGTCGTGCCAATTATTCGGGATTGATTCAATCGGAATTATCTGAAAATTGGGGTATTAAAGCGGGTTTAACCGCTATGGCAGCGATTACAACTCAGAATTTTTCAGGATCGAATATGAATGGAACCATTTTTGCCTATAATTTGAGTCAAGAATTCATTGAAAATCAGGTCGGAGCATTCAGCGAATTTGTTTTTCAGAAGAAGAATATTACTGTTGTTTCAGGAATTAGAGCCGATTATCACAATTATTTTGGATGGTTCGCCGTGCCTCGATTACATGGTAAGTGGGAAATAAACAAAAAGAACAAATTGTTTTTTCAAACTGGAATGGCTCGTCGAAATCCTATCGTAATAGCTGAAAATCTACCTTATTTATTTTCGGATCGAAGAATTGCTATCAACGGTAAATTTTTAGAGCAAGTTTCAGCTGGAAACTCCTTGCCGTTTTATATGCAACAAGAGCAAGGTTGGAATTCAGGGATTTCATACATCAAGAATTTTATGTTTTTGGGATTTCCTAGCGACGTAATGTTGGATGTATTTCGAACCCAATTTATTTCACAAATTGTTATTGATCGCGACGCTGATATAAACTTCATCAATTTAGTTCAAAATACGGGTGATAAAGCTGGATATACAGAGAGTTTTCATGCAGAATGGAGTTTCATGCCCTTAATGCGATTTAAAGTAAAACTGGCTTATCGATATGTAAATAATCAACAGTTTCTGAATAATCAATTTCAAATTCAACCATTCCAAAGTAAACATCGTGGATTAGTTACATTGCATTACAAAACTCGAAGCCAATGGTATTTTGATTTACTAAGCCAAATTAATGGTCCCAAACGAATCGTTAATTATGAAATTACCAATAACAATACAGAATACAGCCCTACTTATGCTATTGTGAATTTACAAATTCGTAAAGTTCTTAAAAAGGGCTGGGAAATTTATACTGGAATGGAGAACATAGGTGATTTCAAACAGAACAATCCAATTTTTGAACGCTATAATTTAGTTGGAACCAAATTTACCGATCCCGGATTTGGTTGGGGACCGGCTAATGGTAGAATGACCTATGTTGGATTTCGTTGGGAAATTAAATAATGGGTTTTAAAATTCGTTCGAAAGGAACTTCCTTTTTGTAGACGTAAAAATCAATCCAGTACTTTATAATATCCGAAAGATTAGCGTCAATTAACTTCATTAATTGGCGCTTTTCATTTTCATCTAATTCTTCGAACTCTCCTACTTTTTGTATTTCAATTCCTTTGTAAATGCCGTCTTTTAAGTGGATTACAGCTTTTGAAATTCGAGTATCGTATTCGGAACGACCATAAAAGGTCAACGGTTTATTGTCACTTATACTCAAATAAATTTGAAGACCTAAATAGTCGAATAAGTGTTTATCGGCAGAAAGGTAAAGGGCAATTTCAGGCATTTGTTTAAGAATCACCCACTAATTTAATCTATTTTGTTTAATATTTTATATTAAATTTAGTTTTGCACGAATATATTTTGTAATCGCTTCGTATAAGATTTGTTCTGACTCTAAATGACTTAACAAATGTTTATGCCTTTCAATGGTTTGATTATCTCCTCTTTTGGCAGGACCTGTTTGCAGTTCAACTGCATTTCGTCCATTCAATTTATCGATGGTTTGTTGAATGATAGGTAGAAGAAATTCCATTTTTAACTCGGGGGATAATTTCAGGATTTCTTGTGCCGCGATGAACATAGAATTGGTGAAATTATTGGCAAAAACGGCGGCTACGTGCAATAAATTTCGTTGTTGTGAATTTAAATAATTTACATTTTCAAGATTTAAATTTCTTAACAGTTCCAATATTAATGTGTTTGGAGACTCAATAAAAATGGGAATTAAATTCCAATTGACGTCTGAATTTTTTGAAAAAGAAAATAAAGGATAAATTACGGAAACTTTATAAGGCAATCCATTGGGGAATTGATATCCCCCTGATAAAATCACACGTTGACATTCGTTAAGGTTTTTATCAAACTCTTTTAGGGTATTTTCGATATTGTCATCATTAACACATATAAAAACAATGGATTCATCTTTGAATTGCGATGAAATTTCATGAAACTGATTTCTGGTAAAAATCGGTAGGTCCTCACCTAGTTGAATTCTGTATTTGGATTCATTTTGAACTGCGTGGTAACTAAAATATCCATCAATGCATTCTCCGTGTATAGGTTGATTAGTTACAATCGAAATGTTTCGAAATCCCCGTCCCCAAAACAATTTGAGCAAGTGATAACCTAAGTTACCAAAACCGTATATAATGAGATTTGGGGAATTCATAGGAGATTAAATAGTTGATCCATTTACTCAATACAATCTTAATCAAATCAGCATTAATTTCATACAGCGTGATTGAATTTGCTGAATTAATTATTGAAAAATCGTATTATTTCAAATTATTTTGAACTTGAATTCTGTGAGTAACTGCAATAATAAATCCGACAACCATAATGATTGTTCCGAACCAAACCAAATTGATCCACGGGAATAACACCGCTTTTAACACAACATATTCTCTAACTGGCGTTTTTTCTCCTGATTGAATAACAAAAGATATTTTTTGTTTTGCTGGATCTGGGTCGTCAATTTTAAAATTCTGCAGGGTTAAAATCACTCCTAGATTTTCATCTTCAACAGGTAAAGATTCAAGGTTCCCATTTTTTTCATTTATTAAAATCATAGGATACAACAAACTCTTACGACCTAGTCTCTCTACTTGTATTTCCAGTTTTAAAGCAAGTCCCTTTTCATCTGTTGATTTTAGTAATTGCATTGGTGTAAACTGACATTTTCCACTGGAAGTTGTGAATTTTTGACCCAACACAACTGTATCAGAAACGAACGAACTGTATGGCTCCTTTTTATCCATTCCACTGTGGTAATTTACATGGGTGAAAATATCCTTATGGATAAAATGTTTAGTGGAAGGTTCTGCCAACAGACCCATTTTGGGATTGTTTTGGGTTTTGGGAGAAAGTAAAAACGTATCGCCTGTTTTAATATTCCTAAAATGCAAATAGAAAAACTCATCCAACGTATCATAGATAATACCTTTTTGACTTCCTCTGTAGGTTACTTTATAATCTCCCATGGTCAGAGGTTCGTTTTTATAAATCAATAAGTTCTCTCGGTTGAATTGAACCCCCTTAATGTCGATTTTGCCCTTTTCATCTTGTTCTGGAGCTAAAGCGATACCATTATCAGTAGATGAAAGAATTTTTTGGTTGACAGAGGAAACTAAAACTCCTACCAACAAAACACCAAATCCTAAATGTGAAAGTGGTGCTCCCCAGTTCAAAAATCTCCATTTTTTTCTTTGCCATATGATTTGGAAATTTCCCATAACCAACCAAACCGCAAAAAATAAGAACATAAGATTTTGAATTCCTGAAATTCCAAAATTTATATTCAGTAGTATCGTAATTACCAAGGCTGTTGCTGCAGAAATAGATATGTTCTTAACCCAAACCGCAGTAGGTGTTTCTCTAAAATGAAAGAACTGAGCAACTGCCATTAAAATCATTATTGGCATGGCCATCCATAACTGAATTCGATTGTAATCATCTTCGGTGGGTACAGCCATCTTGTATCCAAACAGTTTGTTAAATACAGGGATGGATGTTCCAGCAAAAATCTGTACCAAACTCAATATGATAAACATTGAACCCAAGAATATCCAGAATTCGCGACTGGATAAATGTTCATCTGCGATTTCATTTTTATTGTTTTTGTATAAATTCCAAATAAATACGACCAAAACAGTAAAAAATGCGATTATACCTAGCCATTTGATTCCACTGGAATAAGCCTCATGTGCTGATTCTGGTAATGTATATGCCAATAAAATAGGTACTACAAAAAGTGCTGTAAGTAAATAGCTGCTCTTTTTTCGTAATTCCGTTGCATTGAAACTAGCAATTGCACTTATTCCGATAAAAACCAAAAGAAAAATCAATAACTGTCCAGACAAACCCAAATCCGTAAACGAGTGAACACTTGACTCTCCTAAAATTCCGCTTCTGGTTAAAAATGTGGCGTAAAGTACCAACCAAAATGAAAGTTGTGTTAATAAGTGCGAGGTGAATAAATGACGACCCGTGTTTTTTGAAATGATAATCATGTGAACTGCAGAAGTCATAATCAACCAAGGCAATAATGAAGCATTTTCAACTGGATCCCAAGCCCAATATCCCCCGAAAGAAAGACTTTCATAAGCCCAGAAACCACCCATGATAATACCCGTTCCTAATATTCCTACACATGCCAATCCCCAGATCAATGAGGGCATTAACCAGCTTCTATCTTCTTTATTCCATAATGCCGATAAACTATACGCAAATGGAACGATAGCTAAAGCAAATCCCAAAAATAATGTGGGTGGGTGAATAACCATCCAATAGTTTTGAAGCAGCTTATTTAATCCATTTCCATCTTTAAATACCTGTAAATAATTGTCCATTCCCAATGAACCTAAAATGGGAATATTTAAGAAATCCGGACGTTCTTCACGGAGAAGTTGGAATGGACTGCTTCCCAATTTAAAATCGCCAATTTCGAATCCCAAAATCATAGATGACAACACCACCTGAGCAAATGCTATAATAGCAAGAACAGGACTCTCCCATTTTCCTGCTTGACGCTTTAAAATTAAAGCAATAATTGCATTCCAAAATATCCAAAGTAAAAAGCTACCTTCTTGCCCTTCCCAGAAACAGGAAATCATATAATATACAGGTAATGCGTTACTTGAATGTCGCCATGCGTAGTAGTATTCGTATCGATGAAAAAATATAATGGCGAATAAAGTTGAAAAAACGGCAATTACCGATAAAGCATGAATATTTAAGCTAATTCGTGCAATTCTCAAATACTGTGCTTGAGATTCTTGATTGTTTTTAAAATAAAAAATTGTTGATACGATAGCACTTATAAACATAAGTACCATAAATAATTCTCCCAAGTTGCCAAGCCAAAGCCATTCATTTTTAAATTCAATGATTGGATTGGATGCGCTAGGTAATGACGTAAGTAGGTTCACAATTTTGTTTTTTTAGTTTCGAGGAATGTCTGCAGGGTGTTCTTTAACTGGAGCGTCTTCGTATTTTGAAGGACATTTGCTTAAAATAGTTTCAGCATAAAAGAAGTCGCCCATGCTACGTCCGTTTAGAACAATTTTTTCGCTTCTTTCCAAATCTTGAGGCTTAGGCTGTCCAAATTCGATTCTCTTTTCAACTCCCAAACTATCAATAGCATAAAAAACCAGATGGTTCGGATCTTTTTGAGGATCATATTGGATTGGTTTGGCTTTACTTAATTTACACACAACATGGAAATTTTTTGAAGGATTTTCCTTTGCTAATTCATCTGCTTCCTGAAAAGAAACATAACGTGAAGTATTATCCCACATGCCAACAACAGCTGCAATGGCGATTCCCGCAATTAAGATGAGGATGATGTGTAAAGGTTTCATTTGATTTTTTCCTCCAATTTGCTAATTTTCTTATTCATTCGAAACAACATGATAATCGTTCCAATCAATATTACGGTTAACACGGCAATTACTACTTGATATTTCATATTGTTTGATAATATTTCAACTATTTGATTTTCCATTTATTATAATGTATTTATTAAACTAATTGTTTAATCATATTTAAATTTCGTTCGCTTCTATTTCTTCTTGTTTTTTGGCTAAAAGTGTTAATCTAATTTTCAGCGTAGAAATGTAGTAAAATAAACCAATCCATCCCAAAACTGCAGGATAAAAATAAAATCTAAGAGTGTTATCTAAATCATACTTATTGAAACCAACACTTCCACCTGTTCCAGGATGTAAAGAAGTACTAGAGAGTTTAGGCATGATAGCAATCAAAGCAATGAAAATGGGATAAATCAAAACACTATATACCGAAGAAATTCGCGCTTTTTGATAATTATCACGTATACTAGAACGAAGGATCAAATAGGCCAAATACATTAACATACCAATAGCTACCCCATTCAATTTGGGATCTTCAGCTGGCCACCAACTTTGCCATGTCACTCGAGCCCAAATGGATCCAGTAATACATCCTAAAATACCGTTTAAAATAGCAACCTTGGTAAATGCTTCTGAATAATAATCGTGTTTTAAATCTTGACTGGATAAATACTTCATTGCAAACACCATGGATAATCCCAGTAAAAACATCATGCTGAACCACATGGGTACGTGGTACAATAAATTCCTAATGCTTTCGTACAGTATATTCCGATTGGGAAACCCTTTTTCCACTTGATCAACAATTGGTGTTTTATCGTTAGCCGACCATAACGAAACATTCGAAATTGAAGTGTCGCTCTGAGACTTTTCCACCCACAAAGCATCAGGATAATAAACAAAAAATGAATCTCCACTAGAATTTCTTAATTTCAGAAACATATCAGCACTAAATGAACTAGATTTTATGCCCAATATCAATTTTAAATCTGACTCTATTGCGTTTTTGCGATTATCAAATTTTACCTTTCTGAATTCCCAAATCTGGGAGTCATTTTTCGAATTTTTAAGTACCAAAGACAAAGCTTTTAAACTACCATCTTGATGCAAAGGTGAATGAAGTTTGATGGTTACATGACTCAACGAATCCGATTTTATTCGGAAAGGTTCTACAGAGACCACACCCGTTTTTAAAGCGGTACCCAATCCACCAACAACCACATAGATCAACAATAATGCAGAAATCCATAGTACTGCGTTATTGAATCTATTCAATCGGTGTAAATTCCAGAATTTCATCTCAGGATTTGGATCTGCGTTTTAATTCTTTTTCGATAAGTCCCAACTCACGTCCCATTTGACCAGCAACGGATGAGTTTTCTTGCGCTCTTCGAGTCAAATAGGGTATTACTGCACTTACTGGACCATAAGGAACATATTTTGCAACATTGTAACCTAAGTTGGATAAATTATAACTGATATGGTCACTCATTCCTAATAATTGACTGAAAAATACCCCAGGATGTTGATTTTTTAAACCGTGTTTTTGAAGTAATTCCGTACCTTTTAAAGAACTTAATTCATTGTGTGTTCCAATGCAAATTTGAACTCTCAAATGATGTTCTAAACACAATTCAACTGCACTATCATAATCTTTATCCGTGGCAAATTTATCTTTTTGAATAGGATCCAAGTAACCCATTTCTTGAGCGCGAGCTCGCTCTTTTTCCATATAAGCTCCACGAACAATTTTAAAACCTAAATGATGTGTTGTTGAAGCAATTTGGTTCTTTAAATAGTCTAATCGATCATGACGATACATTTGAAGCGTGTTGTAAATAATGGTTGATTCTTGATTAAATCTCAACATAGCTTCTTCGGCTAAGCGATCAATAGCCTCTTGCAACCAAGTTTCTTCGGCATCAATAAATAAACGAACTTTACAATCAAAAGCAGTCTGACAAATTTTAAAGAACCGACGAACACCGTCTTCCCAATTTTTTTTCTCCGGGGATGTTAATTCGGACTGAGAAGTCATTTTTGCCAATAAATCGGAATGAATAACACCAGTAACTTTGAAAACAGCAAAAGGAATGGATTCTGGCTGTTTCTGAGCGGCCAAAATAGTACGAATAATTTCTTCAGCAGTTGATTCAAAAACAGATTCTGATTCTTCACCTTCTACAGAATAATCCAAAATAGTGCCAATACCTGAAGCATTCAGTCGATTGATCGTTAATTGACAATCTTGGATATTTTCGCCACCACAGAATTGTTCGAAAATGGTATTTTTGATGACCGACTTGAATCCTAAATTTAGTGCAACTTTGGCCATCCCTGGTCCCCATTTTAGTAACCATGGGTAATCAAATGATTTGAAAAGCAATCTTGCTTTTTTCAACTCTCCATTATTCTTGCTTTTAAAGGCAATTTCCGTGTTATCAAAAGATATTTGTGAGTTCATTGTTTAGTAATACAAAATAAAGCCAAAACAATCGAAGTTTAAAGCTTCTTCAACGATTAAGGTAATCTAAGTTGCAATTTTTCCATCGCTTCTACCAGTTTCGGATGTTTTCCCATCAAATAGTCCAACTTTTCTTTATCTGTATAGGGTCTTCTCGCTGAATATTCTACTTCCCCCATTTCCAAATCAAACTCGGTTATTTGTCCGTTGGAATGGAGAAATAAATCCTGAGTTAATGATATTCTAAGTTCTTCAAATGCTACCATGTGCAGCTGGCTCGAAGCAGTTATTTTAAATTTATTACTAATTATATCGCATTTAACCGATTTAAGAAGAGATACAATTCTGGGAGATTTGTCGGCAGATATTTTAGAGATTAATTGGTCAACCGTGATTGGCTCTTGAGATAGAGTGTTTGAGGTTTTAATTTTCTGAATTTTCGGTGTTTCATTTATCGAATTAGAGTTTAAATCCCCAGAAATACTTTCAATCTTGTCGGACGGATTTAATTGTTCATTTGTCGAATGAATTTTGGGGGACCCTTTTTCGCTAGAATTTGAATTTGTGATTGTGTTCACCTCAACTTCCGAGCTGCTTATTTTCAAACCATTCAAATCAGTATTCAATGATTCCTGTGATTCTAAAGTTTTAAAGGAATTAGATTCAATACTGTTTTCTAAATTAGAAGGTAACGTATTTATTACGTTAGAATTATCGGATGAATTACCATCAGAATTCTGAGAATTCTTCAGATTTTTAAACGCTTTAAAATCGATGGCTCCCAATCGAGACTGTGTAACTTTTTTAACCGTATCTTCCTTTATTGTAGGCGTATTACGATCTACAATGCTCTTCGTTGGAGTTGTATTAGCCCCATCAGCATTACTTAATCTGGGACTAGTTAATTTTTTTTTTACTTCCTCAAGTGTGGGAAGTTCAGAAACAAATTGTAATACGTGTGAAAGCTTTATATAGGTTACCTCAATAAGCAACCTTGGATTTCGCGACGATTTGAATTTTTCGTCGGCTTCATGAGTAATGTTCAATGCATTTAACAAAAACGCCATTGAAAGCTTTGAAGATTGTTCCTTGTACTTGATCTTGTAAGATTCTGAAACATCCAGTAAACTGTTGGTTAATGAATCTTTGCTGACCATTAAGTTTCTAAAATGCTGAGCGAAACCTCCTATAATGAGTGAACCATCAAATCCTTGGTTAATGGCTTTGTCAATAATAAGAAGCCCTTCCCCGACCTCTTGCTTGATAGCATGCTCTGTTAAACTAAAAAAGGTTTCAACATCCAAAATATTAAGCATGTCGACCGCTTTTTCGTAAGTCACTTCACCCGCAGAAAAACTTGCTAGCTGATCAAACAAACTCAAGGCATCCCTCAAACCACCATCAGCCTTGTTTGCGATCAAATGAAGTACATCTTCAGATACTTGAACATTTTCATTTTTTGCAATCATGGCCAGATGTTCAACCATATCTTTGGTTTCAATCCGATTAAAATTAAATACCTGGCAGCGGCTTAAAATAGTTGGAAGTATTTTATGCTTTTCAGTGGTAGCCAAGATAAAAATAGCATAGCTAGGAGGCTCTTCCAATGTTTTAAGAAACGCATTGAATGCGCTTGTTGTCAACATGTGCACCTCGTCAATAATGTATACTTTGTATTTACCCACTTGAGGAGGAATTCGAACCTGATCAATTAAATTTCGAATATCCTCAACAGCATTATTCGAGGCTGCATCTAACTCAAAAATATTAAATGCAAAGTCGTGATCTAAGTTTTCACCATTTTGCTGATTGATTACTTTAGCTAGAATTCGAGCACAAGTAGTTTTTCCTACACCTCTTGGACCTGTAAATAAGAATGCTTGAGCTAATTTATTATTGGTGATTTCATGCATTAATGTTTCCGCAACATGCTTCTGTCCTACTACATCTGTAAAAGTTGTAGGACGATACTTTCTGGCTGAAACAATGTATGATTCCACAATGCAAATTAATCTCTTTTTTATGAGTTGGACAATGAACGAGCTATAATTATTTCAGTTTTTTATTCACTCTTAGAAGGATTCCTTTTCATTGCTCAAAAATTGTTCTTAATTTGTATTCGAAATGAACATCGGAGAGATTTTAACCCCATTTGAGTTGAAGAGTACATCTGGAAATATGGTGAACTCATTTGATTATCATGAACAGTATGCATTAGCGATTTTTATTACCTGTAATCACTGCAAGTATTCGCAAGCATATTGGCAAAGAATTATCAAATTGGCCAACAAATTCGAAGAAGACAATTT
Source organism: uncultured Rhizobium sp. (assembly GCA_964415065.1). Taxonomy (GTDB): domain Bacteria; phylum Bacteroidota; class Bacteroidia; order NS11-12g; family UBA955; genus VMCP01. The sequence goes on along the minus strand of CAYPYX010000001.1, from coordinate 67,971 downwards.
AGCAGTAATTGCAATAAATCCGAACAATCCAGCGGTACAACCACAAGATAGTTTCGAAAATATGATTCAGTTGAAAAATCAATTGAATTTACCGTTCGAGTACCTTTACGATGAGAATCAAGAAGTTGCGAAACAATTAGGTGCTACAAAAACGCCTGAAGTATTTTTATTTAACAGTCGCAGAGAATTAGTATATAAAGGTGCTATTGATGATAGTTGGGATAATGAACAAACTGTAACTCATGTATATCTGGAAGATGCTATTGAATATGCATTAGACGGTATTGAAGTAGATTACCCAGAAATACCAGCAGTGGGTTGTAGTATTAAGTGGTAATTTTTGAATTTAGATGCGCCTTGTACTTCTATTTCATTAAAGAGTTGAGATAATCGGAATCCTGAGTGAAATTCAAACATAGATTCCTTGAATTATAAAGAACATTTCATTATTTAAATACCCTAGCCTAAAAACAACAAAAAATGGAAACCAACATAAATATAAACGAAGTAATTACAGTATTTTTTACCCTGTTTGCCGTAATAGATATGTTGGGTTCCATTCCTATTTTGGTTTCTCTAAAGCAAAAAATACCGGATATCCATCCTGGAATGGTAACTTTAGCTTCAGCGAGTTTAATGATCGGCTTTCTATATGTAGGAGAATACTTCTTAAAATATATTGGGATCGACCTGCAAAGTTTTGCTTTGGCAGGAAGTATTGTTATGTTTATATTGGCACTTGAAATGGTTTTAGGTATTGATATTTTCAGAACTGATCCTGAAACTCCTTCAGGAAGTATTATCCCAGTTGCATTTCCAATCATCGCTGGCTCAGGTACCCTTACTACAATCTTATCTTTAAAGGCAATCTACGATAAAACCACTATTCTATTAGGGATTTTACCGAATATTTTACTCGTGTTTTTGGTTTTACACACCACTGGTTGGTTTGAAAGAAAAATAGGTAAATCGGGAATGATGGTAGTAAGAAAGTTCTTTGGAGTAATATTATTGGCTATTGCTGTGAAGCTGTTCAAATCAAATATATAGAATCGGTTTTTCGCGTTTAGAATTACTAACTAAAATTTTACAGGTTTCTTAGACACAGATTTAGGGTTGAAAAACACCTTAGGGTTTTTCTTACCCACAGAATCAATTTTTTACTAACCGATTCCAGTTAAATGGTTTAGGAATTAATTAGGGATTGGGATTGCCTAAGTAAATATTCATCAAATTTTCGGCGAAAACACTCCTATCAATTTGATTTAACAGCCTATCGTAATTCAAATTAATTGAAGATATTTTTTCCCGATCGTTTTTAGATAACACACTTTGTTCGTTTCTAATGATTGAATCCTTAAACTTCAAATTTAATTGAACTAGCGCAGTCGAAATAGATTCAACGGATAGAGGATCGAAAAAAATCACATCTGACAAGAATTCTTTGAATTCTTCAAATACTTCGATATTAGAAAGTGCAATTGGAATTCCACAGGATGCAGCTTCAAATAATGGTATTCCGAATCCTTCAAATAAACTAGGGTAAATAAAACCACTGGATTTTGTCAATAATTCAACCAATTGATTATCAGAGCATCCCAATACTAATTTAATCTCTTTATTTAGGTTGTTTTTGAGAATTTCATTTTGTACAGCTTGAATATCTTTCGAAGAACCATTTCCAACCAATACTAATTTATTTACTGTTGAAATTTGAGGGTTATGATCCAAATATTGTCTAAAAGCTTGAATCAATCGTAAATGATTTTTGCGTAAGTTGAATGTAGAATGGTAAATAAAATAAGGTTCTAGGAGATCTGGTTGCCACTTTAAATCAGCAAAAATCCTTTTTATTGGCTGATAATGAATTTTTTCAACCGGCTGAGTACTACGCTTATTTAGTTCATTTCCAAAGTAGAAATGAATATCATGTTGTGTGGCCTTACTCGTGTAAAATATTGTATCTGCTTGAATTACAGCTTGTTTTGTTTTTTGAAAATAAATAAATCGATCAAACCATTTATACTGATTCGGATATTTAATAAAAATCACGTCATGTATGGTGACTGCTTTTCGAATTGGTTTTGGTATGTTATTGGGAATTTCATTCGTGAGACCGTGATATACATCAATTTCTAAATTAACCAATTGCTTTATCATTCCGCTTCGTCGCCACCAATTTTGTAAAATGCCATTTTTGTAACCTGAAACGACTAACTTTAATTGTCGAAATTCCGAATGTTGGTATTCTAAGTTATTTTCATTGCTCTGGTGGAACTTTTTTATATCCCAGAATGTATTACCTTTCAAAAAATGATTGTTTTTCTGCTTAGGGAAATCAGGACAAAACAGAAATATTTCAACGTCAGAATTATATTCTAATAAGGATTCGATGGTAGCACGAGCATAGCTGCCCAATCCTGTTGGGTTGTGAAATACTCGTTTAGCATCGAATCCTATTTTCATGATAATTGATTTATCGATTTTCTAAAGAATGTAAAAATACACGGTTTCATAATGGGTGTACAATAACATTGAAATTTTAGGGAATTTTATTTCAGGCTATTGTTTATCTAGCAATAACTTTGAACGATGTACTTTGTTTTAAATAATATGGACAGATATCAGAGTCAATTTACACTTTATGTATTGACTACACTGCTACTCCATAGTCGCGCAATGCATCGTTCAACGACGTTTTCTGATCGGTACTAGCTTTTCTTTCACCAATAATCAGTGCTACTGGAACATAAAATTCACCGCCTGAAAATTCTTTCTTGATATTTGCTGGAATAACTACGCTTCGAGGTGGAATGTAGCCTTTAGGTAACTCCTCGCCTGTTTGAGCATTTATAATTTTGGTTGACATGGTTAAAGTCAATCCTGCTCCCAGAACCGCCTCTCTACCTACATGCACACCTTCTACTACTATACAACGACTTCCTACAAAAACACCGTCTTCTATTATTACAGGTGCAGCTTGAACCGGTTCGAGAACACCTCCAATACCTACACCACCGCTCAAATGTACATTTTTGCCAATTTGTGCACAACTTCCAACTGTGGCCCAAGTATCTACCATGGTACCAGCATCAACATAAGCTCCTATATTTACATAGGAAGGCATCAATATTACACCGGGTGCAATATATGCACCATGTCTAGATACTGCATGTGGAACAACACGAATGTTCAATTCATCGTAATTTTGCTTGAGAGGCATTTTATCGTAAAATTCCAATGGACCTGCATTAAACTTCTCCATTTTTCGAGTAGGAAAATACAAAATAACGGCTTTTTTAACCCAATCATTTACTTTCCATGATCCGTCGTTTTGCGGTTCAGCCACTCTCAATTTTCCTTTATCGAGTAATTCAATTATTTGTTCAATTGCTTTTACATTTTGGTTATCGGTTAATAATTCACGATTATTCCAAATTTGCTCGATGATTTCAGGGTACTTTTCCATTATGATTCGTTAAATTGCAACAAAATTGCAAAACATTTTCCAAACCAACCTATGAAAATACAAACAATTGGTACAAAAATGAGCTTTTTACTTTTGTTCGGTTCCATGTTGAATCTTTCAAATGCTCAACAAACCGCAGTAAAAACATCCCCTAAAAGTCAGCTTCTATATAGCCAACCGGCACAAAAAGGAAATAAAAAATTAGCTATTACGGATTGTTTTAGTTCTCAAAATTCTACGGCATTCAGTAATCCAACTTTTTTAAAGTACCCCAGTGAACAATTTCATTTGATTCAATTTATATTCAATAGAGATAAAAAATCGCATCTGTATTTGTATCCAATTAACCAGATTATTGGTGATTCAAATGGAAGTATTTTCATACATTCAGATAGTTTTACATTAAGGTTAAAAAGTGCCATTCAAAAATTTAACGAAACGAATCGTATTGATTCTAAAGATGTTAAAGTAATGATCAATGCTATACCTACTATTCATTGGCGCAATGAAAATTCCGGATGGTTTGAGTATAACAATTATATAGTTGAATTGAATTTTAATTTGGCTGTAAATCAGAAAAATATCAAATCAGCTCCTATACAAATAGAAAATAATACTTCATTAACTGAACTGAACTTAAAGAGACATATGGAGATGACTGTAATGTATGCTATCGAAGATAATACAACTACATCTCTGACAGAAGCTATCTATTTACCTGAATCAATTTCAAGAACTGCTTATGTAAAAGACCATAATATCTATGTAGTGGGAAATTCCTTGCTACCAACTCAAATAACTACAGATGGCAAAGAAGGTATTGTGTATGGACAATCCGTTCATAGAAATGAATTCGGCATCAACGGAGGATTATTTTGGAGTCCTGATTTGAATCAATTGGCGTTTTACAGAATGGATGAACAACGAGTTACAAAATACCCCATGTTCAACATTCAACCACGCCCCGCTACTCCCACAGAAATTCGATATCCAATGGCTGGGGATTCAAGTCATACCGTAACCATCGGAGTATACAACACATCAACCAAATCAACTGTTTATCTGAAAACTGAAGGTAGTTATGATCATTATTTAACCAATGTAACTTGGTCGCCCGATGCTAAGTCGATTTATTTATTTTGGGTGAATAGAGATCAGAACAAAACTGAATTAAGAGAATATTCGAGCATCGATGGTAAATTAATAAAAACACACATTGAATATTCACATCCGAAATATACAGAACCTGAATCAGGATTAATTTTCTCTAAAAATATTCCAGAAGGATTTGTTTTTCAGAGTGAACACAGTGGTTTCAATCATTTGTATTTATATCTAAAGAACCCCACTAACGTCCCAAAAAACAAAAGAGCCTACAAAAACACTCAAACATTTGCAGATGGTGGTATTTTGAATCATTACGGTTACTTATTCCCTATTACTCAAGGAAATTGGGAGGTTACCGAGGTTTTGGGCTTGGATGAATCAGAAAATAATATAGTTTATTTGAGTACTAGACATTCTAAAGAATTGGAACAAGGGTCATTAAATCGTGTTCCATTGATTTCTAATATACAAACCGGCGAAATGATGTCTATTTTCAAATCTTCAGTTAGTGAAAGTAACAAAAATAATAAGAGCAGTTTCAATGAAATTTTAGAAGAATATATTCAATCTGCAATTTGGATACCAAGTAGTTCAAGATTGTTATTGATTTCATCCAATATTAACAGTCCCCGTAATTTGTATTCAGTGTCAACAAAAGACTTAATATCAGGTGGAAAAATTAGTAAAAAGGCGTGCTTAGCTCAATTGGTTTCAGCAGCTAAAAACCCAGTAGCTAATTTTCAAATCGGAGAAGTGAAAATTGAATCCATCGAAAATCAGGGAGTAACATTGTTTCAAAGAACCTTTTTACCTCCCAATTTCGATCCCAATAAAAAATATCCTGTTGTGGTTTACTTATATGGTGGTCCACACGCTCAAATGGTAACCAACAGTTGGTTAGGCGGTGGAAACTTATGGATGGCTTATATGGCTTCTGAGGGTTACATCGTTTATACTTTAGATAACCGAGGTTCTTCACACAGAGGATTGAATTTTGAAAATGCAACCCATAGAAATTTAGGCTCGGTTGAAATGTTGGATCAATTGGCCGGTTTGGAATATTTGAAAAGTCTTTCATATGTGGATAGCACCCGAATAGGTGTCCACGGTTGGAGTTTTGGCGGATTCATGACTACTTCATTAATGACAAGATATCCAGGTAAATACAAGGTTGGTGTGGCTGGTGGTCCCGTTATTGATTGGAGTTTTTATGAAATAATGTACACTGAACGTTATATGGATAGACCCAATGAAAATCCTGATGGGTTCTCTCAAAATAACCTATTGAATCATGCACACAAATTACAGGGACCATTATTAATGATCCATGGAGCCGACGATGACGTAGTTGTTTGGCAGCATAGTTTGATGTTTGCCGATAAATGTGTGAAATCTATGAATACCAAATTGGATTATTTCGTATATCCAGGACATAAACATAATGTTGTAGGACGTGACCGTGCTCATTTATACAAAAAAATAAGTGAGTACTTTTTCGAAAAGTTGTAATTAGTTTGAATCTATGATGGAATTTGAAATCGTTGAGTGTCCGAGAGATGCCATGCAAGGGATAACGGAATTAATTTCCACTGAAAAAAAAATCAACTACTTAAAACGACTAATTACCAAAGGTTTTGATGTTCTGGATTGTGGGAGTTTTGTTAATCCCTCTGCAGTACCACAAATGGCGGATACAGCAGAAGTGCTCCAACAAATCTCGGAGTTCAGGAATGAAAATATACAATATTCAAAAACTCAGTTCTTAGTTATTGTTGCCAATCAACGTGGAGCTGCACGAGCTTCCGCATTTTCATCGGTAGATTTTTTGGGATATCCTTTCTCAGTTAGTGAAGAATTTCAACGCAGAAATACCAATAGCACTCGAGAAAATGCCTTTATTGAGCTTGCTAAAATCCAAGAAATAGCTCAGTCTGCCGGTAAAAAAGTGGTTGCTTATATTAGTATGGGTTTCGGAAATCCTTACGGAGAAGAATATAGTGCTGAATTGGTTTTTAATTGGGCAGAGAGAATTGCAAGTTTAGGAATTCGTACCATTTCAATTTCCGATACAACGAGTAATGCAACTCCCGAACTGATTCATAAATTGTACTCAACACTTATTCCTAAATTACCTCATGTAAAATTTGGAGCACATTTACACGCCCCTTCTAATAATTGGGAATCGAAGGTTAAGGCTTGTATCGAATCAGGTGTGTTGAGGTTCGATGGTGCGATTTTAGGTTTCGGGGGATGTCCTTTTGCTAAAAATGACTTAGTAGGTAATATTCCAACAGAGGGATTGTTGAGTTATCTAAAAACTCAATTCGGATTTAATCGTATAAGTTTGGATGACCATGACATTTTTATGGCCAACCAAACTTATCACAATCTTTAATTTAACCTACTTTTTGTAATCTAAGTAGTTCAATTAATGTATCAAGCTTTTGAAGTATCAAATCATGATATTCAGTACTCTTAGCTTTAATAACAATTGAAGATGGATTTCCACCGAGTTCGTTAGAGTCCTCGGTTTCAAAGAGGTCTGTTGGAGTAATTCCGAGAGTTTCGCAAATCTTCTCTAAAGTATCCACTCTCATGGATTGCTTTTTAAGCATGTAGTGAAATCCTTGCTCACTCAACCCACACAATCTAGCCAGCTCTTTAATTGGGATTCTCTTTGCTGCGGCTAGATTTTTAATCTTGTTGTAATCTAGTTTACTCACGTTTCAAGGTATTAGTTTGGCATAAAATATTTTGCGGTTTCTATTAAAACTTGAATTTTGAGTAAATATTTTGTCAGCATTAAAATATTTAATTCCATTCTTCGTTAAAACGAATAAAAAAAGACCTTAATACTCTTATAATCAATTAATTAAAGTGATACTAAAGTCTTTTTGTGTCCATTTTATTGCAAATTAATGATTAATACTACTAATTTTAGTCATAGTAACTCTACTTTTTTTCACTATTGAAAGAAAGGATTAATGTCTTAAAAAAAGTAGTAATTCAATTAAAATTTTTTCTTCTTTAATATCTCTAAAACAGAATCTTTATAGTTCTTTCCAATAGGAATTTCAATATCACCTTCTAAAACTAATGAGGCATTTTGAATTAATCGAATCTTGTTAATTGCAACGATAAAACTTCTGTGAACGCGTAAAAACATATCCTCGGGTAAACCATTTTCCATATTTCGCATAGTCTGAAGAGTTACAACACGCTTGTCTGGACCGGTCCAAATTTTCACATAATCAGCAAATGCTTCAACATGATGAATTTCTTTAAAATGAATTTTTTGATGTTCTCCATCTACTTTTACATAAACGTAATCATCTTTGGTATCAGCTAATTCATTGTTATTCGTACGGTATTCAACATATTCTTCCAAACGTTTTACTGCTTTAGCTAATCGATCGGGACTGATCGGTTTCAGCATATAATCCAATGCTTCAAACTCAAAAGCATCTGCTGCAAAATTCGGATATGCCGTTGTGAAGACAATTGCATAAGGCATTGGATACACTTCTTTAATAAATTCTAATCCTGTTTGTCCAGGCATTTGAATATCGGAAAATAATACATCCGGTTTCAATTCATTCAATTTCTCTTGTAGTCCGTTGGTTGAGTTTGCGGTACCAACAATTTCTACATTTTCGAATTTTTGCAACAAACTTTCTAAAACAGTTAACGCTAAGGGTTCGTCGTCAACTAAAAATGCTTTTATTTTATTCATAATTTTTATTTTTTTAAATATAATTAATTTTTATAAAACTTCTAATTTATTTACATTTCAAGTAATAGGAATTTCATATTTTAAAATGATACAGTTGAATTATTTTTTCGAACAACACGAAAGATCAATTTCATTCACCCGTTTTCATTATTTGTTATTGATGAAATTTGTTTAAGGTTTTTTTCAAATTTGTTTAATCTTAATTAAAACTTTGCATTAATTAAGTTGAATGATCAAATCTACTCGATAAACACCATTTGAAATGGAAGATTTAATATCGTGTTTGTTGGGATAAATTAATGTTAATCTCTTTTTGATGTTTTGTAACCCAATTCCTCCCCTTTCCAAGCTCTTATATTCTGGATTAAACGAATTTTCTATGAGAAAACGAAAACCATTCTCAACTCGATGTGCATGAATATGAATAAAACGCTGATCGGGTAATACTTGTTCACTATGTTTGAATGCATTTTCAACTAATGTTAAAAACAGCATAGGTTCAACCAATTCATCGTTCAGTTTGTCTTCAATTTCCAATTCAATTTTTACACTATTTCCAATTCTTAGTTTTTCGATAAGAACGTAGTCCTTTACATGCTCCATTTCTTTACGAATTGAAACTTTTCCTTGGTTGCTCTCATATAATATATATCTGAGAATATTGGAAAGGCGCAATACCACTTCGGGAGCTAAATCTGATTTTGAAAGGGTCAGCGCATACAAATTATTCAAGGAATTAAAAAGGAAGTGTGGATTAATTTGAGATTTCAAAAACTTAATTTCTGTTTGCAATTGTATTTGCTTAAGCTCCGTATTGGTTTTTTGGTCTTTATACCATTGCTTTACCAATTTTAAAACCATGGTTAAGATAACGGAAAACAAAACGTTAATAACCAGAAAAAGGAAAAAGGTATCTGACCAAACTAAATTCTGTAATCCTGCATTATTAATTACCATGTGTACCACTATACTCAAAGGAAAGCATACACTTAATATCCCCAAAACTAAACTAATCAAATACAATACATAGCTGCGTGTAAGTAGAAATCGAGGAATTAAAAAATCATTATTAAAATAGGCTGCAATGGCATGAAACACCAATAAACCGTTGGAAATAATAAATGATTCGAAGGTATTCTTACCCCAAGGAAAAATAATGGAGTATACCATAGCGTAAACCAACCAAAAGACCAAATGATCTAACTTCCACTGAAGTAGAAATTGTTCTGCTTTCTGAAAATATGTGGGACGTTGATTTGGCAAAGGATAAGATTACTTTCCGGTTTCACGGATGATTTCTAAAGCAAACTGAACGAATTTTCCAATTTGAGAAATCTGAGCACCGGATTGTGTTTCGTTGGAGATACCGAAATCCACAATAGAACCATGAATTGGAAAATTGGAGAAATAGAAACTCGCAGCTGCAAAACCAATAATATTGACTAATAACAATATTATGAGAATCACGAAGCGTTTATTATATTTCTGTTTCATTTCCATATTCATTTTTCAAAAAATATGCCAAATTAACTCTTAGACGAATTTAGTCAGTCAAATGTTACATCATAACGAAAAAAAATCTGAAATTATTTTCTTCCCCATCAATAACACCATAGAATCTCTGGTATTCCAAGGCTTTTCGAGCTCTTGTGACTTTTTGTCAGTAGAAAGCCAATATGTCGCATCTTTTTCTATTATGCCCATTACTCCGTACATGCTAAACCAAGATAATTCAGAATGATACTTATTGAACACATTTCTAGAGTATTTGAATTGATTCGTATTTTCATTTGGGAACAATAGATTTTCGATGGTTGATGCGATATCTGCTTGTGATACCACACGGTTGATCATAGACACCATATCTTGTGAATTCATTGAGTTTTTTAATTTATCAATTGGTTTTCCATAAAAAACCAAAGGAATATGAAAAAAATTGCGCTGTCCAAATTTAGTTTCTGCAGTATTTAGATATTTGCCATGATCTGAAACCAAAATAAATAGCGCATCAGGATCTACAGATTGAATTCTCTTAATACATGTATATATGGACTGATCCAAAATTCGCACAGATTGAATATATTTTTCTATTTCCTTATCTTTTACTTTTTTATTGGGGACGAATTCGCGGTTGATAAATACTCTGTTGATATCATACGGTTCGTGTGTGCTAGAAGTTAAAATTATATTGAACTGCGGTTGAGATTGGATGCGTTCATTTAGCCGATGAGATTTTCTTTTTTGTGTAGTGCTAACTTGTAAAACATCCATAATTACTGGATCAAAATACCCCCAGTTTCCTTTTAAATCAAAAGAATTTTTTGTCGCTTTTTGAACTTTTGATTCTTCTCTCCAAGATTCTTTTGAGGTATTTTGTGATTCTAAATCTTGATTTGACTTAAATAAGTTAATAACTAAATTACTAATCGATGTTTTAGAATATATGAAATCCAAATTTGCATGATTCATTTCTGTTTCATCCGTAATCTTATCTACCCCCAATTGAATTAGAAAGTCCTGCATATTTGCAAATTTCGAATTCCCCCCATAATAGAAAGTTGAAACATAACCATTCCTTTTTGCAGATTTGATTAAACTCGGTAGCCTTTTGTATTTATCTGGATAATTCAAAATACTTTGCCATGGTTGTCCTGGCCATCCTGTTAAAACTGTCGCAATTCCTTTATCAGTTCGATCCCCGCATGCAAACGCTTGCTTGAAACCAAATCCGCTTCTAGCTAATTCATCAATATTGGGTGTTGCATTGATTTCTGAATTTGAAAAATATTCAGATACTCGAGCAGAAACTCCTTCCAAAACAAAAAGGTAAATATTGGGTTTATGGGAAATCGTGTTTGATTTTGGTAATAATTCTAAGTTGGATTCGATGATTTGAGAATCAGAATCCGTAATCCCTTTGTATTTGTTCCAGAAACCATTATTTCCCTCAAATTGAATAATATGATCAACATCAGGATGTTTTTGCTTGTTAGTTAATTGAAACATCGCATTCCACAAACTATTCAAGGTTAATTGATTATTTAATTCACTATCACTTTCAAACACAAATGCTTCGGAAATTTGTAATGGCACTTTAGAAGTTCCCCCTCGAATACCGACAATGAGTATTCCTATGGTAATAATCAAATAAATCCAATTCGAGAGTGTATTTTTTATTTTCTTGGATAATCGTTTAATAGCAATTTCAGATTTTACTAGAAACAAATAGCAACCTAAACCAAAAAATATCAATCCTAGGGAAATTGATAGAATTTCAATGGTACTTAAAGACGCTCGTAATGATTCTATGGGATATTTTAAAAACGACAAGGCCTGGGAGTTGATTCTACTACCCCAATATTTCAGCAAGAATGCATCAGCAATGAAAATGCAAATAATCCCAATTAACAGAATAACATTGATAATAATGAGCAATCGAAAAATAGTCTTTAGACTTTTGGAAATAGTAAACCACAGTAAACCCAACATACTGAACACATAACTCATTATATAGGATGTGGTAGAACAATCCATTTTTAAACTGCCTTGGAATATTTTCCATAAATTCTCAAAATCAAAATCCCAACCTATAAACCATAAGGTCAATCCACGATAAAATTGAAAAAACAAGAATATCAGAAGTCCGAATCCCCAAAAGCGAAAAAAAAGCCCGTTGTATAACGGGCTTTTGGTGATATTTTGAATTTTAAAGATCAACTTATTCAATGATTAATTTACCTAATTGAGTGTTTGTGTTATTGGATTTCAATAATACAAAATACATACCTGATGGCAAATTTAACTCAAACTCATGTATTTCGCTTTCTACAGAATTTAATACTTTACATAACTTACCAGTTTGATCATATAGATATACTACGGATTCTTTTGGAAGTTCACTAAAATTAAGTGAATTACGAGTTGGGTTAGGCCAATATTTTATGGAATTCAATTTGAAATCATTTTGGCTAGTTAAAACCACCTGAATAAAGGAATTTTTATCTTTCTTGTTAGAACCATTGGTATTTGTAACTTCCAACGAAACATTATATAAACCAACAGAAGTAAATTTTACTTGTGGATTTCTATCATTTAAGGTAGAACCATTGGCTAAAGTGTAAGAAGAGGGACTAATAGTCCATTTATAGGATGTTGGGTTATTTGAAGATAAATCAATTAATGTAACTGTTTGGTTAACTATCGGAACAAGATCGTTTGCTGTAAAATCCGAAACGGGTGCCCCTACACTGTTGGTAGAAACGGTAATGTAGTTATTCTTGGTCTCAACATCTGTAGATGCCAAATTGGAACCAGTTAATTTTACTGTATACGATGTTGCTGAATTGAAAGAAACATAAATCTCTTTATCCGTTAATTTACTTCCTGCTTGTAGTGTGTAAGTATTCGGTGAAATTTCCCATAATAAACTTGTTTCATTTTCGGATGTAGAAGTAATTTTAACGGTTTGATTAACGATTGGACTTGTAGTAGATGCTACAAAATCAGCTTTTACAGTCAATAATAAAGGTACTTTTCTAATGACATTATTTCCAAAATCAGGTACATACATACTCTTTTCAGCTTTGCGGAAATCAACATGAATAATTTGTCCAAAACGCGCATCTAATACTGGACCGTTTACGTAACCTGATTCGGTGGCATGCCCAGCATAAATCGAGGTCGTTTTACCATCAAACATTTTAATACAAGTAGCTTCGATGATAAAGATATTTCCATCTAGCTTTATAACATCTGTTGGATAATTCAAATTAGATACAACCGTAGTAGTTGCACCGGTAAAGGTGTTTACTCTGCGGATGCATTTATTATTTCTATCAGCCACTAGCAGAAACGTATCATTATCCTCCATCGCTATACCCATTGGGTAAGAAAAACGTGCAGCTTTACCTGTTCCATCTTGGTAACCTTTGCCTTGAGAGCCATCACCTGCCAATGTGGAAACTTGTCCTGATAGAATTTTGCGTATGCAGTGATTATCTGTATCACAAACAAAAATGACCCCTTTTTTGGTAAATACTATGTCTTCTGGGGATGCAAAGGCTGCATCTGCAACTGGACCGTCAACGTATCCCCCGAGAAAAGAAGGACTGCCTGCTTGAGTGGTCCATGAAGCTTCATTCGAAGAATTTACGAAACGCGTACCTTTACGTATTAAACAGTTGTATCTATCTGCTACCCATACATCTTGAGAGTTTGGATGAACAGCCAATCCCGCTGGATAGGTGAATCGAGATACTAATCCAGTGCCATCCGTATTTCCAAGTGCTTGAGATGAATAAGGATCTCCACGAAAACCACCCCTATTTCTAGATGTGCTGCCATCGATTAACATTATATTGTGTTCATCAGAAATGTACACACGATTGTTTGTATCTATGGCGATTCCGCAAGGTCTACTATAGTATTCTTGAGCTACAGGATTTGAAGCCGTGGAATTAAATTTTCCAGAATCCTTGTACTGAATTCCAGCAACTGTGCTAACACTTTGTGCTGACAATGAAATTACTCCAGCTGCAAGTGTAAATGCGAGGGTTATATATGGTTTAATCATTTTTTTTTTGACTGATTGACAACGAATTTAAAAAAAGGTTGCAAATCCAATGCCAAAAATTACAAATGACTTATCCCCAAAAGTATATTCTGTTCAATATTTTCTAAAATATTGTCGTAAGATCGCTTAATCAAGGTCTTACCTAACATAACTTCATAAAGTTCTTGATACCTACCTGAAATAGTATCGACAAATTCATCATTCATATCTGGAACTAATTGACCTTCAAGTCCTTGAAACCCATTGTTCATTAACCATTCGCGGACAAATTCTTTAGAAAGTTGACGTTGTTGTTTCCCTTCAGATTGAAGTTGTTGATAGGAATCCGCATAAAAAAAGCGACTGCTATCAGGAGTGTGAATTTCATCTATTAAAGTAGGCTCACCCATATGTATACCAAACTCGTATTTGGTATCTACGAGAATCAAGTTTTTAGAAGCTGCATATTCAGTACCAAACTGAAACAACTCTAATGATTTCTCGTATAACAAATCCAACTGTTTTTTAGGTAAAATTTTGTTTGCAAGAATTTCATTATATGAAGTATCTTCATCATGCCCACTGCTAGCCTTAGTTGCTGGAGTTATAATGGGTTTGGGCAATAGATCATTTTCTTTAAGTCCATCAGGTAAAATATTACCACAAAGTTCTCTCCCACCTTCCTTGTAAACTCTCCAGGCATGACCCGTTAAATAATTTCTAACAACAAATTCAATGGGAATAGCATCGCAGCGTTTTCCAATAGTAACTTGAGGATCCGGATTTGAGATTTTCCAGTTGGGTATAATGTGAGAAGTAGAATCTAAAAATTGATTCGCGATTTCCGTTAATACTTGTCCTTTATTGGGAATACTTTTAGGAAGAACATGATCAAAAGCAGAAATTCTATCGCAAGCCACAATCACCAAATGTTCGTTTCCGATAAAATATACATCGCGAACTTTTCCTCTGTAAAAGTTCGTTTGATTTTTGAAATAATAATTGGTTGAGGTAAGCGCTTTCATAGGTGACAAAATTAATCGTTTTTTGGTTCTATTGAACTTTTTGTTGAATCTTCGTTTGATTGAGAAGATTCATTGTTTGGTGATTTATTCTCGATATTCTTTTCGGTTACTTCAGAAATAGTATGACTTTCAATCGAATGACCGTTTGAACGTCTTAATTCAGATTGAAATTCATCTGAACGATCGTAAGCTTTAATTATTTCTTTAACTAATCTATGTCGAACCACATCTTCCGTATCGAGCTCAACTATAGATATTCCTTTAATATTTCTTAGAATTTTTAAGGCTTTATACAATCCTGACTGTTGTTTTCTGGGAAGGTCGACTTGGGTCATATCACCAGTAATAATCAGTTTAGCATTGGGTCCCATTCGAGTTAAAAACATTTTTAACTGCAAATCCGTTGAGTTTTGAGCTTCATCCAGAATTACGTAACAATTGTCCAATGTTCTTCCACGCATAAATGCTAAGGGTGCAATTTCAACTGTTCTAGATTCCACCATGCTTTTTAGTTTGTCTAAAGGAATCATATCCTCCAAAGCATCGTACAATGGCCTCAAGTAAGGATCAATTTTTTCTTTAAGATCGCCTGGTAAAAAACCCAGACTCTCTCCCGCTTCAACGGCAGGACGCGTTAAAATTATCCTTCTTATTTCTCTGTTTTTAAGAGCCAAAACAGCTAAAGCTACCGCAGTATAGGTTTTACCCGTACCAGCTGGACCAATGGCAAATAAAATATCATTGTCTTTGGATGCTTCCAGCATTCTTTTTTGGTTTCGGGTTTTAGCCTTGATTTTCTGTCCTCGAGTGCCAATAAATAAAACTTCATCGTCAGGATTTTCAGATATTTGGTTAACATCAAAATCGATGGCTAAAGCTTCTTGAATTAAACGCTCATTTAACTCTCCTTTTTTAATGTACAATTTTTCTAACACTGCCATGCCAGCAGCGAAAGAATCTAAGCTTGTCTGATCTCCAAATACTTTAATTTCATCGCCTCTAGCAACAAATTGTAATTTAGGATATTTGCTTTTTATCAAGTTGATGTGGACATTATTGGGTCCATAAAACAACTGGGGGTTGATAATTTCTAGGGTGTAAACTAACTCCGTCAATGTATTTGTAATATTTTTACAAATATATGGATTCATTTGATGCTTCGAAGAGCGAGTTGATTCATTATTGGACGGATTTAGGGACAGAATCTATAGAATTTACTTTGGCTCAAGCCCAATTGTATCGAAATTTCCCGAAATTCAATATTGCTTTTAGTCCCTCACGGCTAAAAAAAGGCAATGTTATGGCTCAATCGATTGTTTTTAGACAATTTAAAGATTATTTCCCAGCAGGAACCATTCATATTTGCAATACTTCCTTTGTATCTGCACAATCTCGAAGATTTATAGTCTGCGAATACCTAGATCAATTGTTTTTAGGACCTGATAATGGATTATTTCATTTGGGATTCGATGATCCGGAAAAGGTG
Organism: uncultured Rhizobium sp.; assembly: GCA_964415065.1. Classification (GTDB taxonomy): domain Bacteria; phylum Bacteroidota; class Bacteroidia; order NS11-12g; family UBA955; genus VMCP01. The sequence goes on along the minus strand of CAYPYX010000001.1, from coordinate 51,600 downwards.
TATTATCGAATTAACAATAACCATTTTGACAAAGATCCTTTGGGGGAAATTTACATTCCAGCGATTCAGGAAATGATTCAGCATCCCCAAAAAACACTGGACGAATTATTTGATCCCAAAACCGTGATGCTCAAGCCTTTTATCATACAACCCGTAATCAATGAAATGAACATAAGAATTACGTGTTTATATGTTGACCATCAAGGAAGTGCATATTTTAACATCACAAAAGATGAATTTGAACGAATTCGCAAGGGTCGTAATGTTCGATTCAGAATGTCGACTGGAAATATTTATGGCATTCGAAACCAAGCGGAAGACGTTGATGAGGGAGAAATTGTAGCTTACTTTGATTGGGGAAATATTTTAAAGCTTACTCAGAACTCTGGAAATTTCTCAAAACATCTTGCTATTTACGAAAATTCTCAAATTATGGTTGAATTTTCAGAACCTAAATCTATTTAAGAATATGCCTATACATCGTGTTGTAAAAATGACATTTAAGCCTGAAAAACTAGATGATTTTTTGTTGGTTTTTGAGGAATCGAAAGATAAAATTCGTGCTCGATCTGGTTGTTTGTCGCTACAATTAATTCAGGATCCTGATCGTCTTAATATTTTGAGTACATCAAGTATTTGGGAATCCGAAAACGATCTTGAAGACTACAGAAACAGTGAGTTGTTTTTAGAAACTTGGAAAAAAACAAAGATTCATTTTGCAGAAAAAGCAGAAGCAAAAACCTATACACTATTGTATTGGTTGCCTTAAGTAACTGATTTTTTGGGGAAGGGATTTCAAGGGTTTAAAGATATTAGAGCCATTTACCCGGATTCATAATGCCTTTGGGATCAAACACCCGTTTAATACCTTTCATGAGATCCATATGGGTTGGAGAAAAGACTATGTCCAAATAGTCTTTTTGTACGAGACCAATACCATGTTCCCCGCTAATAGTTCCGCCTAGTTGATGACAGAGTTGGAAAATTTCACGGATACCTTGAATTACAGTTGTATTCCATTGATCATCGGTTAATTGATCTTTGAGGATATTAACATGTAAGTTTCCATCACCTGCATGACCATAACAAACGGAACGAAATCCATATTGATTACCGATTTTTTTCACTCCCGCAAGTAGTTCTGGCAATTTGGCTCTAGGCACAACTGTATCTTCTTCTTTATAAATACTCTCTTGTTTTACTGCTGTACCCATAGCACGTCTTACCTTCCACCAATTTTCCTGCATATCAGAATTATTGGGTAAAAAAACTTCTTTTGCACCTTGAGCTTCTAAAAAAGGGAATAACTCTTCTGCTAATTGGAATAAATCTTCCCCTTTTGACTCTTCCAACACAATCAGTAAATAATAATTGCATTCGTCAACCAATGGAAATGTTGTTTGAACTGATCGACATGAAATTTCAATAGCTGAGCGTTCCATTAATTCGATTCCAGATGGATTGAATCCATTGAGTAGGATTTGATTCACGGTTGTTGCACAGGATTCTGCATCATTGAATGCAGCAAGCATCAATAATTCGGAACCCGGAAGTTTAACTAATTTTAAGACTGCTTTCGTTACAATTCCTAACAATCCTTCACTTCCTACAAAAAGGTGAGTTAATGAAAGTCCTGTTGAATTTTTTAGGGTATTTGCACCTGTCCAGATAATTTCACCTGTAGGTAAAACTACTTCCAGATTTAACACGTAATCCCGAGTTGTTCCGTATTTTACTGCTTTGGGACCACCGGCACCATGAGCGATATTGCCGCCTATTGTACTCGACCCCATGGAAGCTGGATCGGGTGGATAATAAAGTCCAACTTTTGCTAATTCCGATTTAAGTTGAGCGTTAATAACACCTGGTTCAACAGTAACTTGAAAATTTTCGGCATCAATATGAATGATATTATTAAGTTTTTTGGTTGAAACTACTACTCCACCTTTTACTGGCAAACAAGCTCCCGAAAGCCCAGTACCAGCACCACGAGTATAAACAGGAATTTCAAATTCATTAAAAACGTGCATCACCTGACTCAATTCTTCAGTTGTTTCAGGTTCAATAACACATTCTGGGAAATACTGCAAATCTTCTGTATAATCTGTACTGTTTTCTTCTAATACATCTTTGTGTAACAAAACATTATCTGTTCCTAATATTTTAATCAATTCCTCGATGATGTGCAACTGAATAGGCATTTTACAAATGTCGGAATATTTTTAATGACCGCATAAAAAAGAAACTAGAACGCTACCGCAGATAGAAGCAGGAATACATCCCCCGAAAAACTTAAAATTAAAATCTCATCTATATTTTCCTAATTTCAAATCCGTGACTTAACTTTGACAATCAGACGGTGAAATAATACATATTGTTGTGAAATGAAAAACAGTCGATTAAAGCTTCAGATAGCGGTTCTCGCCATCATCACATATATGATTAGTGCTTTGATATGGTGGGCCTTTGCATTAATTCAATTTCAGGAAAGGCAATATTCAAATGAAATGGATAAGCAAGAGATTCGAAAAGCTCTAGCAATGGAAAAAATAGAAAATTTACTTTCATCGGGAAAACTGAATTTAGAAAACGTTGCCTACGAACGTAAAAATGAGGCATTTAAATTTGTTTCAACAGAAAAAAATAACGTCGATTCTCACAAATTCAATCAATTGTATAACAATACATTAGAAATAATAAATTCGTCAATTATCACAGAATTTTCAGAATTTAATGTTATTTCTGTGACAAATAAGCAACGAAACCAATTTGAGATACGTCTAAAAACTAGGTCTGAGTTATTATTTCAAGTGCGTGAAACTCTTCGTAAAAAGAAAATGGCTTGGATTGGAGAAGGACTGACATTAGGATTTATAACCATATTAATAGGAATTGCGATGTATTTGTATTTAGATAAGATTATTCGATTAAATGCGCAGCAGAACAACTTTCTATTGGCGGTGACTCATGAGTTAAAAACCCCTATTGCCGCTACCAAATTAGCTTTACAGACAATTAAAAAAGATAGCAGTCAAAAATTACTTCCCAAAATGCTTGAAATGGCCAATTCCAATGTGATTCGTCTTTCACAAATGGTTGAGCAAATATTAATGGCAACGCGTTTTGAAAGTAAATTTATTGATCCTTTGATGGTGGAAATTGATTTACAAGAAGAAATTCAATCCACATTATTGGCAATGGAACTATCTCCAGAAATAAATTCGAGAATAAAAACAGATATTCCTGAAGGAATTTTAATGAATGCCGATGAAAAAATGATTCAAACGGTATTTAGAAATTTAATCACCAATGCCATCAAATATGCTGAAGAAGGCGATATCACAATCCAGGCTCATTCTTCTGCTGATTGGATAACCATTAGTTTTTCGGATCTCGGTATGGGAATTCCGGATGCAGAGAAAAAAAAGGTATTCGAAAAGTTTTATCGTGTAGGTGAAGAAAAAACAAGAACTAAACCTGGCAGTGGTTTGGGTTTATACTTAGTAAAGAAAATTACTGAAATGCATGATGGTAAAGTGAGTATTGAGGACAACTCTCCTAATGGCACTCGTTTTATTTTAAATTTTAAACAACAACAAACAATAGCATAATCCAGATGAACGACGTTAAAGTGTACAGAATTTTATTGGTGGAAGATGAAGCCGATTTAGCGGAACTGATCCGAATTAATTTAGAATTGGAAGGTTATAAGGTAGCTATTGCATCGCATGGAGCTATTGCCATTCAAAAATTGAAATCAGAAAGCTTTGATTTGGTCATTATGGACATAATGATGCCTAGCATGGATGGTATAACAGCTACTCAACATATTCGATTATCGAACAATGATATACCTATCATGATTTTAAGTGCATCCAATAGTTCTAGAGATAGAATTAACGGCTTGAGATCTGGTGCGGATGATTATTTAAGTAAACCATTTGAATTAGAGGAATTATTACTACGTGTTCAAAAATTGATTCGTAGAACTCAACAACATCTACCCAGATTAACACTCCAAGAGTATAATTTTGGTGGTAATTATATCGACTTTAACTCCTATCGAGCTGTGGGTAAATCAGGTGAATTTAAATTAACCAAGAAAGAAGCTCAACTTCTCAAATTATTGATTGAAAAGAAAAATTTAGTTGTAACCCGCGAAGAAATTTTGAAAACAGTCTGGGGTTATACTGTATTCCCAAGTACTCGTACTATAGATAACTTCATTTTAGCATTCAGAAAGTACTTTGAAGAAGATGCAAAAAATCCTAAATACTTTCTGAGTCTGAGAGGTGTTGGTTATAAGTATACAGAAGACGACATGGTTGTATAATTACTCGGATACCTAATACAACACAATTATTTCTAAGCGAATAAGTGCATTTACTGTGTGTATTTTGCAATTGCTTTTGCAACCAATTCTGCAGTTGTCCATGCAGCTTGAAAATTGAATCCTCCAGTAATACCATCAATATCTAGAATCTCTCCGCATGCGAAGAGTTTGGGGATATTTTTAAATTCACAAGTTTCATCGCTTAATTGAGATAAATCAACTCCACCTGCTGTAACAAATTCTTCCTTAAAAGTAGTTTTGCCGTTTATTTGATAAGGGAATCTAATTAGATTCTCAATTAAACGGTTAAAGCTTTTAGTACTTAATGATTGAACTACGGATTGTGTATCTATTTGCGATTGATTTAACAAGAAATTCCACAGCCTGCTAGGAATATCAAACGGTACCGCATTTTCAATTTTCTTTTTTCCATGAAACGACAAGAAATCAGATAAATTTCGTTTGGCCTCTTCCTCTTGCACTTCCCCGATCCAAGAAATAAGAATTTCATGTTGATAGTTTCTATCTTTTAAAAAGCGCGACATCCAAGCACTTGACTTTAATACAGCCGGTCCACTGATTCCCCAGTGTGTAATTAACAAAGCTCCAGTAAATTCATCTTTTTGTCCAACAAATTTTATTCTCGCTTTAGGGACAGATATTCCTGAGAGAAGCGAAAGTTTAGTGCTTAAATCTTTACTAGCATTAAACGTAAATAAAGATGGTGAAGATTCAATCCACCTTATATCTAAAGATTGTAACCAAGAAATTTTTGTTGGATCAGATACACCACCTGTTGCAAGAACCAAATAATTTGCCGTTAAAATTGTTTGATCCAAGATATTCATTTGAAAACTATTTTCTTTGAGCTCGACACCATTTACAGTCGAACCTTTTCGCACTTCAATTCCTAATTTTCGTGCATAATTTTCATAAAATGAAGCAATTGTTTCAGAGTTATCGGTAACGGGAAACATGCGTCCGTCAGATTCCGTTTTTAATTCAATACCATGTGACTCTATCCAATCAACAAATTCCTTTGCACCAAATTGTCGAAAAGCTTTTTTTAAGAATTTTGTTCCCCTTGGATAATGAGAAGATAATAATGAATAGTCAAAGCAGTTATGAGTAACATTACAACGGCCACCTCCACTAACCCTTAGTTTTGATAATGTTTTATAGGTTTTTTCCAATAAAACAACATTTAGATTGGGATTCAGTTCTTTGAGTCGAATGGCACAATAAAAACCAGCAGCACCGCCACCCACTATTACAACTTGATTCATCGAATAATTTTATAGTTTTTGTATTCACCCAATCGAACACCAAAAACTTTCTCAAACCAATACAAAAATCCGGTCTTCAAATTGAAGTTTTTGCGTGAAACATCGTAGTCAAACTTCCAATTTACTCTATGGATTCTGTTTTGAATCACCTGTGGATGTGTACCTTGGTATGGGACCAGAGAATCAATACCTGAATAATCAAACTCTGATTTATTCGCTACTTTTTGTTCCATGTATTGATCATCATGCCACAAACGGTGAAATTGCAATTGTTTTTGTTGCTGTTCTTTGGGATGTTTTACCCATCCATAATGAAAGATTCGAGCTGGAATTTCTACAACTTTGAGTTTCTGATTATCTAGAGTTCTAAAACCTTGAGCATCTTTCCAGCTTTTAAAGTTCTTATTATTTCGGATTATTCGAATCTCCTTTCGATACCATCGTCTAGAATCACCTATGTAATCATAAGAACCATAGAAATGTTGATATTGAAATAAAAATCCATCTACATTTTTATCATCCACGTAATCCATCATGGCTTTTTTTATGATCGGTAAATCCGCTTCGTGAACACATTCATCGGCCTGAATATAAAAGCACCAGTCTGAATCTTCAGCTACTTCAGACAAGGCTTTATTGGTTTCATCTGCTAAAACTCTACCACCTTCTCTCAAAGAATCATCCCAGACTGTGTCCAATATCCTTAAATTTGGAATGGAAAGAGATTCTATTTTTTCTCGTGTTCCATCTTCGGATTTACCCACAGCTACAATAATTTCATCGCATAGTGGCGATATAGATAATAGCGCCTCTTCTATGGGATAATCAGCACGAACAACATTTCGGGCAATGGCAAATCCTGATACTTTCATTTCAATAATTTTTCTTCGATTTGATATTCATAACGTACTTCCATTTCATTCATGATTTCAAGTAATTCTGGACAAAAATTTACTCTGAAATTAGAAACTAAAGTTACACCCATTTCCTCCTCACCATCTTGGAATAGAAACCAAACTGGGGTATTACCTGGGAATTGCTCTAGAATATCTGAAATAGTTTGATGAATACCATTGACTAAATCACTTGGCCTTAACGTAATGCTAATAGACTTGACTAATTGAGATGGATCAATATCTGAAGCAAATCGAACGGGTTTATAAATGATCTTAGGACGTACATCATCAGGACGTGGTTCAACTACTCCTTGAATTAACAATATGTAATCTTTTGATAGATAGGATTTATTGTTAATGTATTCTTTACCATAGAAGTTTAATTCAATATTCCCAGAATAGTCCAATAAAGTAATTCTACCGTATGGATTTCCTTTTTGTGAGATTATTTCACGAGCGGATGTTACAATTCCCATCACTCGGAATTCTAATCGTTCATTATTTTCGATAGCAGTGGAAAGTTCCTTGACTGTATTTTTCTTTATTAATTGATAAGCAAATTTATGATCATCTAAAGGATGCTTACTTAAATATACACCAATTAGCTCAATTTCTTGTTTCAATTCATCCATCAAACTAAAGGGCTCGTTATTCGGCAATTTAGGTTCTTGTGGGATGATGGATTCAGACACGCCGCCAAACAAGGAGGTTTGTCCTGAAATCTTATCTTGTTGTATCTTTTGTCCGTATCTAATTGCTAGTTCCACACCCGTTACATTTGACTCATCTGTTGCCACATATTGAGCTCTGTGATATCTTGTATCAAAATCAAATACTCCGGCTTTTGCCATACTTTCTAAGGTTCTGCGATTAATCGTCTTTGCTGGCATTCGTGATGTCAAATCAAAAATACTCGTGAAAGGACCATCTTTTTCCCGAATATTCAATATCTCTTCTACTGCCCCTTCTCCAACACCTTTTACTGCTGATAATCCAAATCTAATTTCATTTTTGGTAGTAACGGTAAATGCTGAACGACTTTCATTGATGTCAGGACCCAAAACTTTGATTCCAATTCTCTGACACTCTTCCATGTAAAATGTGATTTTTTTAATGTCGTTCATGTTACTTTTGAGAACGGCAGACATAAATTGTGCCGGATAGTGAGCTTTCAAATATGCTGTGTGAAACGCAATTACTGCATAACATGTTGAATGTGACTTGTTAAATGCATATTGCGCGAACTCTTCCCAATCGCTATAAATCTTCTCGAGCACCTTTTCTGGATATCCTTTTTCTAAAGCACCTGACATAAAATCAGTCTTTAGTTCGTCAATTAAAGCCTTATCCTTTTTACCCATGGCTTTTCTCAATTTATCCGCCTTACCTTTTGAAAACCCAGCAATTTTTTGACTCAATAGCATTACCTGCTCTTGATAAACCGTAATTCCATAGGTCTCTTTTAAATATTCCTCCATTTCAGGTAAATCATAGATCACAGGTTTTTTTCCGTGTTTACGATCCACAAATTCAGGAATATACTTCATCGGTCCCGGGCGATAAAGTGCGTTCATTGCAATTAAATCCCCAAACTGAGTGGGTTTTAAATCGCGCATATATTTCTGCATACCGGGACTTTCAAACTGAAAAATTCCGTTAGTTTCACCTCGTTGGAATAATTCATAGGTTTTAACGTCATCAAGAGGAATTTCATCTAAAACGATTTCAACCCCCGCAGTATCTTTGATAAGTTGAATTGCATCTTTTAGGATAGATAATGTACTTAATCCCAAAAAATCCATTTTCAATAAACCTGCCTTTTCAATTTGGTTTACATCATATTGAACTTGCATCCAAGGCGAATCTTTGCTTCTAGCAACGGGAACAACATCATCAATATCTTTAGGCGCAATAATGATTCCGCAGGCGTGAACTCCGGTATTCCTAACGCTGCCCTCTAATTTTTCAGCGTCTTTAAGAACTTTTGCAGCCAAATCATTACCATTGTATATTTTCTGAAGTTCTTTGATTTGATCAATTTCTTCAGGTTTTAGGTTATTTGAGTCGTCTTTAGCTAAAGCATCTGGATCCGCGTGAAATAATGTTTTAAAACCATAGTTCCCAACTACCAATTTGGCTAATCGATCCGATTCGGGAAGAGGATACTGTAAAACTCTTGCTACATCGCGTATTGCCGATTTAGCAGCCATTGTTCCATACGTTATAATCTGAGCAATTCTCCGTTCTCCATATTTCTTAGCTACATAATCAATCACTCGATCCCGACCTTGGTCGTCAAAATCGATATCGACGTCAGGCATACTTACACGCTCAGGATTCAAAAAACGCTCAAAAAGTAAATCGTATTTAACAGGATCCACGTTGGTAATTCCAAGTGCATAGGCAACTAAACTTCCAGCGGCAGATCCACGACCGGGTCCAACCCAAACTCCCATTTCTCGTGCAGCAGATGTAAAATCTTGTACAATCAAGAAATATCCCTCATAACCTGAACTGCAAATTGTACCTAACTCAAATTTTAATCGTTCTTCCACCACCAAAGGAATGCTACCACCATACTTTTTCCTACAACCCTCATAAGCCAAATGAGTAAGGTATTCTTTCTGATCGGCAAAACCCGGGGGAAGACTATAATTTGGAAGTACAATATCTCTTGCTAACTGAGGAGCTTCAATAGTACTAATCAACAAATTGGTATTATCAATGGCTTCCGGAATATCAGCAAATAACTCAATCATTTCTTCTTGTGTTTTGAAGAAAAATTGATCGTTGGGGAATCCAAATCGAAATCCTTTTCCCGACTCTTCATTGGTTGCTTTTGGAGTAGATTGAAATTCGTTGGTATTAATACACAATAATATATCATGTGCATTTGAATCCTCTTGATCAATATAATGAGAATCGTTGGTTGCTATAATAGGAACATTATACTTTCGTGCAAATTTTATCAGTACCTGGTTAACATCTTCTTGATCTAAACCTGTGTTATCAATGTTGCACAGATTATGTCGCTGCAATTCCACATAGAAATCATCCCCAAATAATGAATGCCATTCAACAAATAGCTTTTCTGCTTCTTCTTCCCCTTTAAATAAAATTGCTTGAGGAATTTCAGCTCCGATACAACAACTTGTAGCGATTAGACCTTCTTTGTATTGATTTAATAGTTCTTTATCTATTCGGGGATATTTTGAATACAAACCTTCCAAATATCCCAAAGAACATAACTTGGATAAATTCTCGTATCCTTTCTGATTTTTGGCTAACAACAATTGGTGATAGCGTTTATCTTTTTTACCTTGACCAAATGTTTTTTGAAATCGATCTTCTACTAGATAGAATTCACAACCGATTACTGGTAACACACCTTGACTTTTTGCAGCTTGATAGAAATCAAAAACTCCGAACATATTACCATGATCAGTAATGGCAACTGCCGGCATACCATCGTCTTTGGCTTTTCTAATTAGTTTTTTTATATCCGCTGCACCGTCTAATAACGAGTACTGAGTATGAACGTGTAAATGTGAAAACTTGGGCATGAAAAATTACTTGAGATTAAAAAATAGAAATTGTTTACGTAGATTAAAACGAAAACTAATTTTGGGGTTGATATTGAAAGCTAATTATTTGAAACGAAAAGTAAGCTAAACAAGTAAAGATATAAATGGAAAAGATAATTTTCTAAGGCTATACCAATTGTTATTTTGTTACGTAAACTGTTGTATCTCCAGATAATCCAGATTCTGTGTAGTTTACAATCCAATCGGGATTATCCATTTTATACATTCCGCGTTCCTTTACCCAACCCGTTTCGTAATATGCTTCGTAAAAACCATGAAAATGAGACATTCCCGTTTTTTCATCCATTTTCTTTTCATAATGTGACAAACGTTGTCCGTTGGGGTAATAATTCTCAGTCCAAACTTCTTCTGGTCCTTTGAATTTACTCAAATTGAGGATTTTCTCTTGCTTGTTGTAGGTTACTAAGTATTTAACCGTATCTCCTAAATAATATTTACGCTCGCGCAGAGTTCCATCTTCTCTAAGTGATTGATCTAGGATAACTTCTTTTAACCTCACCAGAGAATCCAGTGCGTTTGTATTAAATGTATAGGGTTTGTATAGATCATTTTCTTTGCGATTGCATGAAAAAACAGTAATAATCAATGCAATAGATAGATAAATTCTGGTTGGCTTCATATTTGCAAATTAATTTAAATCTGCAAGTGGTACAAAATAAGTTTTACCCATTTTATCTGTTAATTGTGAATTGAAAACTTGAAATTCTCAAGTGATTAAATCGTTAGATCTTTGAGTCATTATGTGTAATTTTGAACGGTGAATCTTAAGGAACTGCGTTTATATCATTTCAAAAATCACTCTAACATTACCTTGCAGTTTGCAGATAAGGTAAATGCAATAATTGGGAAAAATGGTGTGGGAAAAACCAATATTCTAGATGCAGTTTACTATCTAGCAAACACGAAAAGTTACTTCAACCATTTAGACAATCAATTGATTCAATTTGGTGAAACAGAATGTTCAATTATGGGTATTTATTCCGATGAAAATCAGAATGTTGACATACAAATAACTTTTGGAGAAAGTCGTAAAAAAACCGTAAAGAAAAATAATAAACCGTTTGCACGATTATTGGATTACATTGGACAAATTTCCGCTGTATTTATTACTCCTTATGATATTTCATTGGTATTTGATGGTTCAGAAGAACGAAGACGATTCATCGATTACACCATTAGTCAATTGGATAAGGAATATTTAAACCAACTTATCGAATATCGAAAAGTAATTGATCAGCGAAATTCATTTTTAAAGTCGTTAGAAGGCAGAGAAGCCGATCCCATTCTTATGGAATCCTACAATTATAAGCTCATTCCGTTATCGAACTCAATTTTTCAAAAAAGAACCCAGTTTATTCAAAAATTCAACCCATATTTTAACGAATATTACAGCAAATTGTGTGAAGATTCGAATAAAGAAATACTAAAATTGGATTATATTTCTGCTTTAAATAGTGACTCTATCGAAAAAATACTATTAAACAATCAGAAAATCGACAGTATTACTGGTAGAACAAGCAATGGAGTTCATAAAGATGATTTAAACATAGAGATTAACGGATTACCACTGAAGAAATTTGGCTCTCAAGGACAAATCAAAAGTTCCGTAATTGCTTTAAAACTTGCTCAATATCAATATTTGAAACAGTTTTCAGGTAGAAAACCTTGGTTATTATTGGATGATATTTTTGAAAAGATTGATGAAACTCGTTCTCAACATCTAATGAATATGGTATGTAATGATGAATTTGGACAAATATTTGTTTCAGACACTCATGCCCAACGAGTAAAAGATCATTTTGATACGCAAGGAGTGGATGTGAATTATTATGTTTTGGAATAAGATTTCTGTTATTTCCTTTTTTTCTATCTGATTTATGTCACGGTAGACCGCATTTAATTTATTAATTTCTGATTTATGTCACGGTAAACCGCATTTAATACATTAATTGTAATTGTATCAATATTTATCGATACACTGAAATTTAAACCGTTTAGAATTATCAAGGTAAAAAAACAAGTATTTTTTAACCATTTAATAGAATCAAAAACGATACACTGGAATTTAAACCGTTTAGAATTTAATCAGTTTAATTAAATAAACCTACCATTAAGTCAATATCATGGTATTTGATTCCGAATTTATCCGATAGATTTTTATTGGTCAGATTACCTTTAAACAAATACATACCTTTTCGAATCCCTTTTTGAAATTTAGCAAATTCTGCGATTCCACCACATTGGTTCAATTCGTCCATCAAAGGTGTAAAAACGTTACTTAGTGCATAAGATGCAGTTCTGCTAACCCTTGAGGTAATATTAGGTACACAGTAGTGTATAATATCATGTTTTTTGAATACTGGTTTTTCGTGATTGGTAATTTCGGAAGTTTCAAAATTTCCGCCACGATCAATAGCAACATCAATAATTATACTATTGGGGCGCATTTTCATTACCATCTCTTCAGTAACTATCATAGGACAACGGTGTGTATTTCCTGCATAGGCTCCAATTACAACATCCGCTCTTTCCAATGCAGAACTCAATACTTGGGGTTGAATGGTTGAAGTGTATAATTGGAAACCGAAGTTTTTTTGGATTCTGCGCAATCTGTACACATTATTATCGAATATTTTAATGTTTGCTCCAAGTCCCAAAGCTGCTTTCGTAGCAAATTCTCCTACAGCACCAGCACCAATAATTACAACTTGTGTAGGAGGAACACCCGCAAAACCACCCAGTAGTTCTCCTTTACCAATGTGCGTGTTGTTCAAATATTCGGCTGCTATTAAAATTGAAGCGGTACCAGCAATTTCACTCATTGCTCGAATAATGGGCAATGCACCAGATTCATCTTGTAAAAACTCATATGCCAAGGCATTGATTTTTTTATCCATCATTTTTTTGAGTAAAATGGGATCTAATTGGTTCAATTGCAACGCAGATATAAGTAACTGTCCATTTTTCATGAATTCCACTTCCTGTAAAGTAGGTGGATCTACTTTTAAAATGATATCACTTTCGTAGATCTCTTTAGCCCAATTTCTTATTTCAGCTCCCGCCTCAGAATATTGAGCATCGGAAAAGTTAGCATTTAAACCAATACCACGTTCAATTTGAATTTGAATCCCCAATCCGTTTAAGTACTTGACAGCACTAGGGGTTAGAGGAACTCTGTTTTCTTGAAATGTAACTTCTTTAGGAATTCCGATGCTAATGGATTTATTATGATTTCGCAATTTAGCCTTCAATGGTAACGTTTCTGTTTCCATTGCTGACATCCCAGAGAATATTTCGTGTTCCATTTCGTTAACAGATTATAGTAAGTGAAATTTACATTAAATTAAGGACAATTGAAAAGGTCAATTTCACATGTTTTTCCACAAATATACAACAATTCCAACCGCATAAAACAGGCCCAAATGCCAAAGAATTGGCGTTTTTTTTGTAAATTGTGAAACTTTTCGAAATTATAACCGAAACTAAGAATGAGAATTGAGCAAAAATTAAGAAATATACTTAGTGTAGCCATTATGGGAGTATTATCCGTGACGAGCTACTCACAGGCACCTATATCAGACGAAAATTCCTATAATGATATCCGAAGAATTGATAGTTTAACGATTCAGTTATACACTCAAATTCCAAGTCATACTCCACCTCAATTTCAAACCGTTGAATCATTCAATCGTCAACATTTTGATGAATGTTTTAAAACCTTAGGAAGTAATATTCCCTTTGAATATCATGAAATGGTTAAAGGCCAAGTACGATATTTTTTAAGTTTGGGGGATGCTTATTTCGATAAAATTCATCAGCGCATGAGTCTTTATTTTCCCGTGTTCGAGGAAATCTTAGATAAGAACGCTTTACCAACTGAGTTAAAATACGTTTCAGTTATTGAATCCAATTTAAATCCTGACGCAGTTTCTTGGTGCGGTGCAACTGGATTATGGCAATTTATGCCCTACACTGGCAAGTTGATGGGGATGAAAATTAATGTTTCATTGGATGAGCGTAAAAGTATCATTGCATCTACCGAAACAGCATGTGATTATTTTAAAAATTCCCAAATGCTCTTTGATGATTGGCTTATGACCATAGCTTCATACAATTGTGGTGCTGGAAATGTAAAACGTGCCATTCGAAGAGCAGGCGGTGGGAAAAAAACGTTTTGGCAGATTTTACCTTATCTACCCAAGGAAACACAATATTACGTCCCGAAATTCATAGCAATGACATATGTATTGAATTTTACGAACAGAGCACGTAATCAAACATACAATGGTAATACTCAGTTTTTAGTCCCTACTCGCGTAGATACTAGCTACCACTTGATCAAAATGTGTAATTATATTGCGGGTGATGAAAGTCATCGACTTCTGAGTTTAAACCGTGAATTCATTAAGCCGAATACAGCCAATGCTACCAATAATACCATCTTGCTACCCTACGATTTCAGTATGAATTACGTAAGAAGTACAGATAGTTTAATGGAATACGCATTAATACGTCCAGATGAATTAAAATCTTACAATTATCAAAAAACGAATAATAATAAAGCGCCCGTTTACAATTCTAAAACACGAGTACATACCGTTCGAAGAGGTGAAACTCTGAGTCAAATATCTCGTAGATATGGAATTTCAGTTGCTCACCTAAAATCATCAAATGGATTGCGAAGTGATAAGCTACGTGTGGGACAACGGTTGATTATTCGCAAGGGTGTAACACACAAACGAAATTACAATTAGAAGTTCCATTTTCGATATGCCTTCTTCCCTATTTTTAAGTTAAATTTGTGGGATGACTAATAACACGTCGCTTTTGCGTTTTGCCATTACTACGTTTCTTATTTTAATTGCAGCGGCATCATGCAAAAACAAGCAGAAGGATTTAGTTCCAGTAATTGACGAAGTAGGTCACGTAGGCATTTACGCTTCTGAAAAAAATCTCAATACGTTACTGGAATTAGTGCAAGTCAAATATCCTTTATTGGATTCACATTTAATTATAGATGATTTTTCAGGAAACATTCGTTATGAGAGTATCTGGAATTTCACTCCTATTGAAGATGAGGGATATATCAAAAATCATCGTTTGGTGATTACTGATGAATCAGTGGATTTTCCAAATAAATACGACACTTCATTTGTTTTCAACGATAAACAATTTAACGTTTATAAGAACCCGTTTGGATTGGGTCAAATGATCATAGAAATTCCCGATTTCGACGAATCTACCCTAGATTCAAAAGAAATGATGATGAAGTTGAATTCCATAATCCAATATTGCAATCAAGCCATTGAAGTTCCAAGTAACGATTATTCCAAGCAACTTCAAAAATCAGTTGAAAATCAATTTGGAGTGCGAATGGAAATCCCATCTAATTTTAAAGTCTTCAAAAATGATAGTAACTTTATTTGGATTTCTTCATTAAAACCGAATGGTGGTTATATATCATTTAGTATTGAAATCATCCCCCAAGAAAAACTACCCAAAACATTAGCTGAAGCTGTAATGGAAAGAAATTCCTCAAGTAAAATACATTACTACAATGACGAAGGAACCACTATGGCTGTGAGCGATTTGGGAAATTACAAGTCGAAATTAATTAGCACCTCAAAAGAATGTGTTTTAGGTTTTAGAGGTTGGTTTACTGAATTAGGAACAACGAGACGTGGGCCTTTTGAAAGAAGATATTTTGTCAAAAATAATCGCGTAATTGTATTAGAATGGTTTGCACAAGGAGGCACAGATTTCGCAGGTGATGCTCGTTTATTGCGAAAAATGGCACAATCAGCACAGATTTTACATTAATTTTTCACTCGAATGTAGTTTTCCGTATTAGGTAACCATTAATTATTTCCCTTTCAAATCCAATCAACTCATTATGAAAAAAGTAATCATTTTTGCTTCAGGTTCAGGAAGTAACGCCGAAAATATTATTCAATTGCATCATTTAAAAGATTTTGAAGTGGTGGGTATTTACTGCAATAATCCAGGAGCAGGAATTTTTGAAAGAGCCGAAAGATTAAACGTTCGATGTACATTATTTGATCGAAGTGAATGGAAAAATTCAGATTCAATTTTGTATCAACAAATAAGACAAGATGCAGCAGATCTAATAGTTTTGGCCGGATTTTTATGGAAAGTAAATGAAATTTTACTCTCCGAATTTCCGAATCGAATTATTAATATACATCCAGCATTATTACCCAAATTTGGCGGTAAAGGTATGTACGGACATTTTGTGCATGAAGCGGTTATTTCGGCCGGAGAAACGGAATCTGGAATCACCATCCATTTAGTTAACGCCGAATACGACAAAGGTGCCATTTTGTTTCAAAAAGCGATTTCTATCCCACAAAATACTTCACCCGAACAATTAGCCTCCATGATCCATGAGTTAGAATATAAATATTTCCCTCAGGTCATTTTGGAGTATCTCAATAAAATCAGTTAATTTAACCACTATTTTTTTCAAAAACTATGAAATACAAACATATTGAAACCAATGTTTTGCATGCTGGAATTGAACCAGATCCAACAACAGGCGCTATCATGACCCCTATTTTCCAAACCAGCACCTACGTTCAGGCTGCTCCTGGCGATCATAAAGGATATGAATACGCTCGTACTCAAAATCCAACAAGAAATGCACTTCAACAGAATTTAGCGGCGTTGGAGCAAATGAAATATGGATTGTGTTTTAGTACCGGAATGGGTGCTGTTGATGCTTGTATCAAATTATTGTCTCCTGGCGATGAAGTCATAGCTACCAATGATTTGTATGGTGGAAGTTATCGTATTTTTACCACTGTATTTGCCAAAATGGGCATTAAGTTTCATTTTGTTGATATGTCGAAGCCCGAAAATGTTTCTTCTGTTGTAAACTCCAATACTAAAATGATATGGGTTGAAACTCCTACCAATCCTTTGTTGAAAATTATTGATATTGAAGAAGTTGCCAAAATCGGTCATCAAGTTGGAGCTATTGTGGTAGTCGATAATACATTCAGCTCACCGTATCTTCAAAATCCCGTAAATCAAGGTGCTGATATCGTGATGCATTCAGCAACCAAGTACATTAACGGACATTCTGACGTAGTAATGGGTGTATTGTGTGTGAATAGTGATGAATTACATCAAAGATTAGCTTTTTTGCAAAATACATGCGGCGCTACACCCGGACCTATGGATTGCTTTTTGGTTCTTCGGGGGATAAAAACGTTGCACATCCGTATGGAGCGACATTGTCAAAACGGCCGCAAAGTAGCCGAATATTTAGCAAGTCATCCCAAGGTAGGTGAAGTATATTGGCCCGGTTTCGAAAGTCATCCGAATCATTTGGTGGCAAAAAAACAGATGAAGGATTTTGGAGGTATGATTTCATTCACATTAAAGAATGATGCAATTGAACCCGCATTGGCGTTTTTAAAATCTACGAAACTTTTTGCATTAGCGGAAAGTTTGGGTGGTGTTGAGAGTTTAGTTGGACATCCTGCAACTATGACACATGCAAGTATTCCAAAGGAACAAAGAATGGCCAATGGCTTGAAGGATAGCTTGATTCGATTGAGTGTTGGAATTGAGCACATTGAAGATTTGATTTCAGATTTAGATTCGGCTTTAGCATCGGCTTAGTTTTTTATATAATGAGGAAAGATCTTCAAGAAATTTTGTGGAATTATGCGGAAAAGTACCGTGTTACAGAATTTCTTGAAGATGATCCCTTGCAAATACCCCATCGTTTTTCGAAAAAAGAAGATATTGAGATATCGGCATTTTTCAGTGCAATAATGGCATGGGGCCAAAGAAAAAGTATTATAAAATCCAGCAATGAATTATTGAATCGATTGGACAATGCTCCATATGATTTTGTGTGTAATTTTGAAAAATCGGATGAAAAACAACTTCAGGGTTTTGTTCATAGAACATTAAATTCAGAAGACGTTGTATTTATATTAAAACGATTTCAATCTCTCTATAAAGAAGGAAAATCTTTAGAGTCAGCATTTGCATATATTTCCAGTGATGAAAATAGAATTTCATCGGAAATACACAATAAAAACAGTATCAGTATAGATTCTAGCTCCAAATACAAATTGAGCAGTGAAACGGATTCCGGTATTGATGATAAATGGTCTACAAATTTAGTAATTGAATATCCCATAATTTACCGTGAAAACCGAGTGAAACAAGGGCTTTCGAATTTTTACGATTGGATGTTTGATACCGGTGAAAATCGAACTAAAAAACATGTTTCGGATCCCCGAAAAAAAAGTGCTTGCAAACGGCTTAACATGTTTCTAAGGTGGATGGTTCGAGAAAACGATGGATTGGATTTTGGTATTTGGAAATCCATAACTCCTGCGGAATTGATGATGCCTTTGGATGTACATGTATTGAGAATGACCGAAGAATTGGGAATTGCAGAGAATATTAAGGGCAATTGGGAAGGATGCGAACAATTGACTTCCATATTTAGAGAGATTCATCCTGTGGATCCTACCCTATTTGATTTCGCACTTTTCGGTCTAGGGGTCGATTATCGTCGACAATTGATTTAGTGTATACATTTTTTTGTTGTAACTTTGCATTTACTATGGCAGTTGAATTTACAAGCAGTAATTTCCAAAGCGAAGTTTTGGGTTCTGACAAACCAGTTTTGGTGGATTTTTGGGCAGAATGGTGCGGTCCTTGCAAAATGATCGGCCCAATCGTTGAAGAATTGCACAATGATTATAATGGAAAAGCAGTTGTAGGAAAATTAAATGTAGATGAAAATCCGGATATCGCTATGAACTATCAGGTTCGCAGTATCCCAACTATTTTGGTTTTCAAAAACGGCGAAGTAGTTGATAAAATCATCGGAGCAGTTCCTAAAACGGTTTTAAGTCAAAAATTAGAAGCTCACGTATAAAATAAAAAACGTGTTATAAAAAGGCTGCCTTTAAGTAAGGCAGCCTTTTTTGTTTGTTTTTTTGTTTGTTTCCTCAAGTAGTTATATGTCGAAAGGATTGTTCATTTATCCTAAAACCATGATTTTTTCTGAGTCAAAGGCGAAATTGTATAAATGATCGTTTGGTTTATAGAATACTGAGATAAAATCAGTTGTTAATACATTTTTACATAAATAAATCGTAATTTCGGAAGACTGAATGATGTTTTTAAAAGAAGTTCAAGGAATCAATAATTTGTCGTTTTTAGCTCAAAAAGCGATGCAAGGATTTATTACCGGCCTTCACAACAGTCCGTTGAAAGGATTCTCAGTTGAGTTTGCAGAACATCGATTTTACAATACTGGAGAAAGTGTTAAGAATCTCGATTGGAAATTATTGGCTAGGACGGAAAAGAAATACGTAAAACAATTCATAGAAGAAACCAATTTAAAAGCACATATTTGGTTGGATGTTTCCGGTAGTATGGCCTTCCCATATCCCCAACAAAACAAACTTAAATTGGGATTATTAATCAGTTCAACGTTAGGATTCATATTAAATAAACAACGAGATGCATTTATGCTTCAATTGTTTAATGGAAGAAATGTACTTTGGCAATCCGAATTAAAATCAACCAAAAGTCACTTAAATTACTGTGTAAACCTAATGGAAAAGTTGTGGACCCATGGTTTAAGCATTGAATTAACATCCCCCGAGAGAAATCAGCCAACTTCATTAGAAAAATTGTTGGATATAAAAACTGGTTCCACTCGAATTAGTGATTCATTACATCACTTGGGTCGACGAAATTTGGTGTTGATTTGTAGTGACTGTTTGTGGGATAAAAATAATCCACAAGAAGAATTGGATTTTTGGAATAGTTTGAATTACATGCGTTTCAAAAAGGCCGAAGTTCTATTGATACATATCATGGATGAAGAATTAGAATTGAATTTAAAACTACAAGATAGTCCAATTCGATTTCAAGATTTAGAAACACAGGAGGAGATTCGGTTAAATCCCACGGAATATCAAAAATTGTATTCAGAAAACGAGATCAAACGAGTACAAAAAATCAAAGAGAATTGTTATACCAACGGTATTGGATATTTTCAAATGGATGTATCTCAGCCTCTAGAAACTGCGCTGTTCGCATTTTACAAACAGCGCAATAAAATGATTTGAGTTTCAGAAGAAAAAGGATTCAACCTAGAAAAAACTAATATCCTTCTTCTATCAAATATTCAAGCTTACCAATTTTAACGATCTTTTTCAAATTGCAATCGTTGCGCATTTACTTCTCCAAACTCACCTCTACAATAGCTTAAAGTACCATTAACGAATACAGAGTCAATAGAATGACTGAATGTTGTTCCCAATAAAGGCGACCAATCACACTTATATAAAATAGACTGTTCGGAAACGATGTAGGGCGTATTTGGTTTTACTAATACTAAATCGGCCGCATATCCTTCACGAATAAATCCGCGATTTTTTAATTTATAGGCAATTGCAGGATTGTGAGACATTTTTTCAACCATTTTTTCCAATTTCAGTTTTCCGTTCTGAACTGTTTCCAACATAAGTAACAATGTATGCTGAATTAGAGGCAAGCCTGCATGACAGTTCAAATAATTCGGATGAAATTTTTCTTCTTTTGTATGAGGAGCGTGATCAGTGGCAATTACATCCAATCGATCATCTAGCAATGCCTTCCAAAGCTCATCTTGATCTGCTTGAGATTTAACCGCTGGATTGCATTTTATCTGGTGTTGCAATTTTTCGTAGTCCGAATCTGAAAAATGGAGGTGGTGCACACAAACCTCCGAAGTAATTCTTTTTTGATTTAGAGAGATATCATTTCGAAACAAATGTGTTTCAATGGCTGAAGTTATGTGTAGAATATGTAAACGCGTATTATATTTTTTTGCTAGATCAACGGCTAAAGAAGAACTTAAATAGCACGCCTGATCATCTCGAATTACAGGATGCTGATTTGCAGGAATTCCATCGGGGAATTTATTTTTTGCATCTTCTAATCTCGATTTTACGCGAGTTTCGCATTCGCAATGAGTTGCAATTAACGTGGGGACTTGAGCAAATATTTTATGTAAAACATTTGAATCATCTACTAACATGTCGCCAGTGGAACTTCCCATAAATATTTTGACACCACAAACATTTTCAGTGTCTACTTTTTTTAGTTCTTCTAAATTGTCGTTGGTAGCACCCAAATAGAAAGAATAATTTACCCAAGAAGAATCCTTTCCAATTTGATATTTTGCTTCTAATAATTCATTCGTGACAGTTTGCGGCATTACATTTGGCATTTCCATGAATGATGTAACACCTCCTGCTAATGCAGCTTTAGATTCGGATGCAATATTAGCTTTGTGAGTAAGTCCTGGTTCACGAAAGTGAACTTGATCATCGATTACACCCGGCAATAAGTACATTCCATCGGCTTGTATTTCATGTACTTTATTCGGATTTTGAATTATTGGTTCTATTTTTTGAATAATACCATTGGAAATTAGAACATCCATAACTCTGGATTCGCCTTCATTTACTACAAGTGCTTGTTTTATTAGATAATCCATAATTTTTTTTAGTTTGTTATAAATTTCTTATACTCATTTTTAAATGTAACATTTTGTAACATTCACAATAATTAACTTATCCGTCGTTTAAAGATAAAAAATAGGAGTTTATCAAATTATTAAGAACATTCACTAAACGATGGAACAAATATCAGACAAATTAGGGTAATTTTGTAAGCATAAAAATTTCTTAAATCAAACCCAAATACGCCTTATGTTAGATAATCAAAATCAAGAAGAAGAATTGGCTCACTTAATTATTGGAAAAGCCATCGATATTCATAAAATACTTGGACCCGGATTAGACAAGCAAACTTATATTGATTGTTTGAAATACGAACTTGAACAAGATGGATTGAGTTATGAACAAAATAAATCCATCGATTTTCAGTACAAATCCATTTCTTTAAATCATGTTTACACTCTTGATTTTGTGATTTCAAATCAAGTTGTAATTGAAATTGCTACTTCTCCTGACATTTCAGAAGTAGAAATTCAACGTTTATTGAAAATGATTCGTGTAAATGATTACAAATTAGGATTGATCATCAACTTCAACTCAACACTGTTGAAAAACGGTATTCGCAGAGTTTCAAACAACAAAACCGTATAAAATTAAATCTTAACCAGATTTACTGTATAAAAAAGGTGGTATTC
>CAYPYX010000001.1:345-29178 GCA_964415065.1 uncultured Rhizobium sp. | reverse complement strand
TAACGAATCAGTGTAAAATCTCCGTACAGCGTGCGAATATAATTATCGCATCCCACCCAGCTCAATTTGAATACATACACGCCTTCCGGAGCTGGTTTTCCGTAAATCAATCCATCCCAATTTCCTTCTGGTGAGTTTGTTTCCAATATTTTCTCACCCCATCTATTGAACAATTTCAAATCATAATAAGCCCCTTTGACTTCGTATTTCACGTTTGGAAATAAATCGTTTAAATCATCGCCATTGGGAGTAAATGCGTTCGGCATATAAATATCAGAAGGGAATAAATCCTTCTTTTTATTGATCCATATAGAATCTCGACTTTTACAACCTTCAAAATCGGTTACTTCAACAATATACAATCCACTGTCGTAAGCTATAATTTTTTGCTTTTTGCTTCCATTATTCCATAAATATTCACGCATTCCCGGACCTGCATCTAATTCTGGCTTTTCCGACAAACACAAAATGGTATCATTTCCTAAATTCAGACTGGGCAATGGAAACAAACTTAAATTAATAGAATCGGATTCTGGGCAGCCATTGGAATTGATTACATCAATATATAATTTCCCCATATTCTGAGCACGGTAGGAATTGGATACTGTGGTCTTATTCCATTTTACCAATCTAAAATCATTTCTGGGAGAAGTAAATACGGTATCTATTCGATTGCAGAATTTTTTATCCGTACCTAAGTCCAAAACCAACGGATGAAATGTTAAAACACAAGTATCTTGTGCAATACAATATCCTTCTACTACTCTAACTGTATACTTACCTGGACCAGTTACCTTATATGTAGATGAATTGGTATTGTTCAAATTATCCCAATAAAAAACCGATAATGGTCTATCCGTGTTGGCTTTTAATGTAATACTTGGTGAAGGACAAACAACGGTATCATTAATGTAAACGTTTATTTCTGGAAACTGCAAAATTCTAACAGTATCTTCAGTTAAGCAGTTAAACTGTGAAATGGATTGCACGGTATATTTTCCCGGATTTGAAACAAAAATTACTGAATCCGTCTTTCCATTGTTCCATTTAAATGATTTAGCATATGGAGCTTTTGAACTCAATTTTTTTGAAAACACATCATACGTGCAATAAATAGTGTCGCCTAATGCCTCTACTTTAGACTGATCTAACCCGATATTAATCGTATCGTACCAAAAGCAGGTTTGTTGAGCAACACCCAATATATAGGTACCAGGTGATTTTACAACAAAGGAATCCAATCCGGGTGAACCATTCCAAAGATATTGAGTTCCTGATATATTGGATTTAAGTTTAAGAGTTGCACCTGGACATAAAACAGTATCTTTCGGTAATTGAGGTACAATGGGTTTTACTACGTTCACTGTTAATTCAAAACTATCGGTACATGTAGTTTTAAATGCGTATAATTTTACCTTATAAGTTCCTTCTTTGGGATAGGTAAAAGTGGGACGAATTGAATTCGATGTGTCATTATTTACGCTATCTACCCCAAAATCCCAATGATATCGTTGTGCACCTGAGCTTAAATTTTGAAATTGGAAAGTATAACCACAAATGAACTTGGGAGCAAAAAAACTAGCAACCACATCCACTTTACAAGCTTGAACATTAAATTGATAATCGCGAATAACTTCAGAAACCAATACACCTTTACGGTATTCCTTCACTGAAATACCTACTACAAATTGTCCAACTTTAGTTGGAGTTAATGTCAGAAAACCCGTAAATGTATCTATTTTCATAAATGGATTTCCGTCAATAGGTAACTGTTCGCTATAGAAATTCTTCCATTGAATTTGAGTGAAAGGTGGAGATTCAATGATTCCATTCCCTTTGTTATCTGGTCTTGGGTCTACAGTATTTGCAGCAGTAAATGGAGTTGTAAGCGTATAAACCAGACTGTCGCCATCTGGATCCACTGCACTATGATCGAATCTTAACGCGGTATTAGTACAAAGAAAATTCGGCGGTAATTGCTTAAAAACGGCGCTGCTATTGGCTTTTCCAACTACACGAGAATCAGGAATAAACACCCAATAATTAGCTCCTGTTCCACCCGGGTTTATTATATTCGTAATGGTTCCATTTCTACAGCATCTCTGAAAAGAAACATAATATCCACCTGTAGTTGGTGGTAAAGTAACTGTTACTTCATAATAATAATGATCTACGCAGGCATTCGGTTTTACGATAATGCAATTATAATTTGTTTTTTCAACTCGCTCAGGTCCTTTTCGATTCACCAAAACGGGATATCCATTTAATATTCGCTGATTACTCCCATTAAACACAGAAATGTATGCCTGAGCATCACTGGAAATGGCGTCGGCGCTTCCATTAATACAGTCCATATAAACATCTAAACGAAGTTTATATTGGTTATTGCCTAAATACAAATAGGTCATTTCTCCACCAACTATATGGGTAGAAAATACGAGATTTGTAGCCCCGTGGAGCCAAAAAGCAATGGAAAGAATTAAAAAGCGATATGTAAAACTACTGAACTGAATAACACAAAGTTAAACTCTGTTCAGTCAAAAAAAAACATGTTGACTTTTTTATTACATTAAATACAATTCCAAGTTGTCTTTAGATGTATTATCAAAATAAACATGGTCTTGTAATGTAGTTGCTACTGTGATTCCAACATAGTTTGCCAAAATGGGAAATACTCTATGGGATCTTTCCGCTAAAAATACTGTTTCTAGTCCTGCAACTCCTTGTTCAAAAATCCTAGAACACGCCACAAATGCTGTTTTACCTGAATTTAATACATCATCTACTAAAATTACTACTGCTTCTTTTTCGTTTTGAGATAGTTTCAATTCATGGTTAATTTGAAAGTTTTCTACTGCGATTTGATCGACGGGAAACAAGCTATTAGGAATAATACTCGATAATTCTAAATACAGTGAATCAGCAACGAACTTCCCTCTTTGATTTAAGCCAATCAACTTAATTTTATCTGAATCGATATGATTTTCAGCTATTTGATGAGCCAATCTACGAATTATCAATTGAATTTCATTGTGTTCAGCAATCGTTCTTTTCTTGTCCATTTTGATTCGAATTTAGCTATTTTCGTTTTAGATTTCTTGAATGCCTTGAGCATTTTTCTCTAAACGGTTCAAATATTTGTATTGCTGAAACCAAGAGTTTAATCTTTCTACTAGTTCGACCGGATAGTTTTTAATTAACCATTTGTGGTTCTTTGTCAATTGGTCCATTTCACCCAACTCCTGCTGTAGAATCTGCATCTGATGATTAATTCGATCAGTTGAAGATTTCAATAGATCCTCATTTCCAGATAAACCTATTTCAATATCATCAGCAAGTTCCATCATATCCATTAGAAAATCAGGTTTTAAAACATTTTCATTTACATTCACCGTGCCAATAATTTGAAGAATGCACTTTACCCTCAATACATCAGACTTCAATATCGAATAATATTCATTGGCTTTTTCCGATAATTGTCCATCCGAACCAAAATCAGGATGTTCACCCATTTGGATGGATAAATATTTTTGCCTTATAAGTTTTTGATCTGGAACAATAGACTCCGGTATTCCAAAAAAATCAAAAGGATTCATCATTTAGAACTTTTCGATGTTTTTCGTGATTGAATGAATGAAATGACAAATGAATTATTACGGATATTACTTGCAGCAATTTGAATAACGCTCTTTTTGTTTCCTTTAGAAACCTAGTAACCGAGAAATATCTACCCAGAATATGAAAACAAATAAACTTAACAAAATTGCCATACCGATCAATTGACCGATATACAATACTTTTTCGTTTACTGGACGACGCGCAATGATCTCATATAATAAAAACATTACGTGACCACCATCTAGAGCCGGAATAGGAAGAATATTCATCAGAGCTAGAGCTAAACTCAAAGTGGCTGTTAAAGTCCAAAAATTAATCCAATCCCAGCGTGGGCCATACATTTGAGCTATTCCGATTGGACCAGCTAACGAACTTTTAGCATTCACTTTACCCGATACCACTTTTTTTAATCCTGCCAAATTCGCAGAAATCATTCCAAAACTTTTGGTGCTACCTTGAGTAATTGATTCAACTAATCCATAAGTTACTTTCTTTTCTTTTCCTTCAAATCCTCCAATACTGGGTTGAAAACCTATGGTTCCATCTTCACTGATTTCAACAGTTGTTTCACGAGATACGTTGGAAGAATCCGTTAATATCATTTTGGATTTTTTTCCTGCTCTTGCTGTCAACATTTCTTTAAACTCAAAAAACGAAGCAACAGATTGCGAATCAATCATTGTAATTTTATCACCTGCTTTAATTCCTGCTTTATCTGCTGGACTACCTCCAACAATCTTTCCAATAGAAAATGCATATCGAGGTGAAATGAAAGGCAACTCGCTATTCATACTGATTTTGTCTTCCATATTTTCAGGAAGTAAAATAGTTGTATCTTTTCCGTTGCGGTTGATTTTTATTTCTTTTTTTGATTGAGTTAAAAAAGCAGGATCTCCAAATTCAGCCAATAAATTTTCTACAGGCTTACCATTTAATGCAATAATTTTATCGCCGGTAACGAATCCAATTTTGCGTGCATCTGGAGAAGCATATACCCCACCCATTTCATTTACCGTTGAATTAGGTATATACGTTTCACCTTGAGAGAAAATTAATCCGGAGATTACGAAAATCCCCAATACTAAATTAACAAATACTCCTCCAACCATAACGATTAATCGTTGCCAAGCCGGTTTAGATCGAAATTCCCAAGGTTGAGGTTCGCTTTTTAGTTGGTTGGTATCTAAACTCTCATCTACCATTCCAGCAATTTTCACATACCCTCCCAATGGTAACCACCCGATTCCATATTCGGTATCTCCCTTTTTGAACTTAAATAATTTAACACCAAAAGCATCAAAGAATAAATAAAACTTTTCGACTTTAATTCCGAATGCTCTTGCTGCTAAGAAATGACCTAATTCATGAAGCGTAACCAAAATAGCTAACGCGGCGAAAAATTGAAGTAGAGTAATTATGGTATTCATGTGAAAACGCAAAAATAAGGTTTCAACGCGAACCATAGGCATGAAATCGCGAAAAAGAAGAATAAATCGGATGAATTGCTGATTATAATAGTTTTTTCATTCTAAAGTGGGGAATTCCCACTTCTTCGAACTCTTCACCTTCAAGGGCATAATTCATGGATAAATAAAAAGGAACGGCTGATTTACGAGCATTCAATTCAAAATGAGTAATTCCTAATTTCTTCGCTTCTTGCTCAACAAATTGTACTAACTTTTTCCCTATACCTATACCCTGCAAATTACTTTGAACTGCAACTTGTCGCATTTTATAAATCAAATTGCCCTTTGGATTATAATCATTATTGTCTTTATCGCTTTTATTCGATAAAACTAAACAAGCTAGGACCTGATTATTTTCAATCCCCACAAAATGCATAGAATTTTGATCGGGTTCAAGATCTTTAGTAGAAAAATGCAATCCCAAAGGCTCACGCAACACATCGTATCTGAGTGCAAGCATTTGATAATACTGTTTGGAATCAAACTCAATCCGTTGGAATTGCATCTTTTTAAAGTTTAAAACGATATGATTTATTCTTTATCTTGAGCTTCTACCACGCCTAAAGCCACCATGTTCATAATTTCTCTCACAGTTGAACTATGATGTAGAATATGCACGGTCTTCTTAAATCCTAACAATACAGGTCCGATAGCTTCCACATTACCCATAGTTCTCAAGATTTGATAAGTAGCGTTTGCACTTTCCAAATTTGAAAAAATGAATGTATTTGCAGCTTTTACACCTAACTTATTGAAGGGATAAAAATTCATCCTTTGTTCACCGTCGATTGCAAAAACGGGTTGCATTTCACCGTCTACTATGATTTCAGGATCATTTTCATGTAGACGTTTTACTACTCTCGACATCATAGTAGGTGTCTTTTGATCTTGATTTGAGCCAAAGTTTGAATATGAAATCAAGGCAATACGAGGTTCAATTTGGAACGATTTCACCTTATCATGAACATCTTTCACTAAACAATACATTTCCTCTTCGTTTAATTGCACGTTTACGGTAGTGTCTGAAAAGAATTTCGGTCCGTATTTCGTCATCATGATATGCATTCCCGAAATTCGAGAGGATTTCTGAGACGTACCTATACACTCCAAAGCTGGCTTTAATGCTAATGGGTAATTTCGAGTTAAACCCGAAATAAAAACATCTGCTTCGCCACTCATAACCATCATGGAACCAAAATAATTTCGGTTTGCCATTTGATATTTAGCTTCGTATTGAGTTAATCCTTTACGGCCTCTTTTTTCAAAAAGAAGTTTACCATATTCTTCTTGTTTAACTTGATCTTTGCGAGGGTCGATTATGGTTACATTAGGCAGCTCAATGCTGTTTTCTGCCATGATTCCGCGGATGGTTTCTTCATTACCCAATAAAATAGGTTCGGCAATTTTTTCATTCAAACAACCTTGAGCAGCACGTAATATTTTTACATTATCCGCTTCGGCAAATACTACTTTTTTAGGGGATGTTTTTGCTCTTGTCATCAAACGATTGACAAAATCATTATCAATTCCTAAACGTATTCTCAAACTTTCTTTGTATTCTTCCCAATCTGTAATGGGCATTCGAGCTACACCTGAGTCCATAGCAGCTTTTGCTACTGCTGGAGCAACTGTAGTAATCAATCTCGGATCTATGGGCTTTGGAATAATATAATTCTTTCCAAAACTCAAATTAGACTCATTGTAAGCCATCATTACTACTTCAGGAACGGGCTCATGAGCCAATGCAGCAATTGCCCGAACAGCAGCTAATTTCATTTCTTCATTAATGGCTGTAGAGCGCACATCTAATGCTCCTCTGAAAATAAAGGGGAATCCCAAAACATTATTTACTTGATTTGGATAATCACTTCTTCCAGTTGCCATAATAATATCTGGCCGTGTTTGTATAGCCA
This sequence comes from uncultured Rhizobium sp., assembly GCA_964415065.1. Lineage (GTDB taxonomy): Bacteria > Bacteroidota > Bacteroidia > NS11-12g > UBA955 > VMCP01. The sequence continues at coordinate 22,181 of CAYPYX010000001.1, read as the reverse complement.
AATTATAATCGATCTCAGGAGTAGGATTCGCCATAGCAAATACAATTGGATCGTTTGCCATAGAAAGAATCATTTCTGGTGTAAGGATATTACCTTTACTTAATCCTACAAAAACATCAGCACCCACCAGAGCTTCTTCTAAAGTATTTAATTCACGTTGAGTGGCGAATTGACTTTTATATTTGTCTAAATCTTCTCTTTTATGGTGAATTACCCCTTTAGAATCCAGCATTACAATATTGGATTTATCCACACCTAAGCTTACAAACAGCTTGGTACAAGCAATAGCTGATGCTCCTGCTCCATTTACCACCAACTTAACTTTATCAATGTCTTTACCTACAATTTGTAAAGCATTTATCAAACCGGCACCTGAAATTATTGCAGTACCGTGTTGATCATCGTGCATGATGGGTATATTTAATTCTGCTTTTAATCGTTCTTCAATTTCAAAACTCTCAGGAGCTTTAATGTCCTCCAAATTAATCCCCCCAAAAGTGGGTTCCATGGCTTTTACGGTTTGGATAAACTCTTCTACTCCTTTGCAATTCAACTCAATGTCGAACACATCAATATCAGCAAATAACTTAAAAAGTACACCCTTTCCTTCCATTACTGGCTTTGAGGCTTCTGGACCAATATCTCCCAAACCCAAAACTGCAGTACCGTTACTAATCACGGCAACTAAATTACCTTTTGCAGTATATTTATAAACATCTTCTGGGTTTTCCGCTATTTTCAAACAGGGTTCAGCAACACCTGGAGAATATGCCAATGCCAAATCAAATTGGGTACGAGTAGGCTTGGTAGAGATCACTTCTATCTTTCCGGGTCTACCTTCTGAATGGTAAGAAAGGGCATCAAAATACTTCTTATTCTTGTTTGACATAAGACCGCAAAGATAATCATTTACCTTTTGTGTCTGTTTAGTATTAAGAAACCATGAAACGGAAAAATTTATACAAAATGATTATCGGTTTTACCGGTTTGCTCGTTGGAACGCAGGTTGAGGCTAGTCATTCACCTGGTCCCAGAAAAATTTATTTTCAGCATATAAAGTCGAAAAAAATTGATTCTACTGAGGTCGATTTCTATGGAAATACTCGTTTCGGGGGAATTCAGAGCGGACAGTATCGCCTATCTTTCATCAGCAAAGATCATTTGATCCAAAATCAAAAATTCACAACTTTACCTATTTATTCATTGAAAGCAGATGAGGTATATCATTTTGACAATACTTTTTTCATTCAGAATACCCTAGTAAATGGCAATATTAATTGCGATAAAGTTGGGAAAGTGTATCATACAAAAACAAAAGACTCGAGGCCAAAAACGCTGGAAAAAAGACCCCATGGTATGACTCCCCGAATACTTCACGATGGAATTTCCAAATCAAAGTCATCAGTTGCATCCGATGAAATTTCAGCTGCTTGGACAATTGGTGATTCAAGGGACGTGAGCACTTCGGAACTTGCTCCTGACGTACCTCCTTCCCTCGAAATGGGCGAAAGAAGCGATGATGCATTAGTCGTAGGCGCTACACCTGTGGTGATTGATGGGCTGAAAGTAATTGGTACTAGCGGAGATAAGAAAGTAGAACATAAAGAATCCATTGCAAGATTAACACCATCAACCCGTTCAGAAGATGTTACTAAAGTAAAAACAGCAAGTCCTGAAGATGAATCTATAAAAGCAGGAATTATTACTGCGGGTCGATGGTCGGATTTAGAAAATTGGACAAAATTTCAAAAAACTCATGAAGATCCTTCCATTCGTAGTATCCAGAATCAATGGGGATTTAATTTACTTGACAAGCGGATTTCGGTTAAGTTAACCAATGAGGAAGGCATTGGAATTCCGTTGCAACGACTACAATTGAGAAATAACAGAGACTCCGTTATTTGGACAAGTGTAACGGATAATAACGGTTTGGCCGAATTGTGGGCAAATCCATTTAGCAGCAGAGCTTTTGAAAAATCAGAGAAATACAATCTTTTTGTGCTGTCGGGTGAACGTTGGAATTCTTTGGGTAAAGTATCTACTGGAAATAATTCCATCGAAGAATTCCGATTAAATTTGAATGCTCCAACTTTCAATGAAGTGGACGTTTGTTTTGTGATGGATGCAACGGGAAGTATGGGCGATGAAATTCGCTACCTTCAAAAAGAATTGAGTTATTTCGCTCAGAATGCTCAGAAATCACTCCCCTGTTCCAAAATACGAATTTCAAGTGTTTTTTATCGTGATATCGGTGATGCATATGTGAGCAAATCTTCAGATTTTACAGATCGAGTGGATGATATTTTGGGATTTATTTCTGAGCAGAGTGCTGGCGGTGGAGGTGATTTCCCTGAAGCCGTAGATGCGGGTTTGAGTACAGCTATTCATGAATTAAAATGGTCTGAAGGTTCCATTGCTAAAATCCTGTTTTTAGTATTAGATGCACCTCCTCACGCAGAAAAAGCAAAAGAAATTAGAGAATTAATTCAAGCAGCATCTGCTAAAGGTATCAGAATCATACCAATAACTGCCAGTGGAATCAATACATCTACAGAATTTTTAATGAAGTATATGGCAAGCATGACTGGTGGTGAATATGTGTATATCACCGATCATTCAGGTGTTGGCAATTCACATTTAAAACCAACAGGTATCAAAGAAAATGTGGACCTTTTAAAGAATCAATGGATGAACATTTTGATTAAATATGCTCAATATGGAAAATGCGATGAAGTTATAGATTCTCAATTCAATCCAATAAAAGTAGACCCAAGAAGAAATATTTTTGGTAATCAACAGGTAGTTATTGAAACCTATCCAAATCCAGCGACAAATTATATCGATATTGAATCAAATACTCAAATTCTTGGAATCAAATGGTACGATATGAATCATCGACTGATTTATGAAGTCAAAAATGAACAAAATGCAACTAAGAAAAGACGATTTGAATTTCCTGTTCAAGTTCCAGGGCTTTATTTATTGGAAGTCAGTACTACGGCTGGTAATTTTGTCAATAAAACTATGCTTACAAACGGATACAGAAGTTGATTGAGTTGTACTCTACTTACGATTGCGCAATTGGATTGAATTGAATTTAAATTTTGAATACGAAATCTCATGAAAATTGCGCAATTTTGATCATTATTAAGTTTTTAGTTCCATTAATCAATTCTTATGTATCGCCTTTTTATTTTTTCATTGTTCAGCTGCTTCTTTTCCCTGTCGGAAGGAAGATTTAGTCATGGTAATTTCTTTCATGAAAAACCTGCCGACTCTATTCAAGTAAGCTCTGGTAAACTAATAGTAATCAATGATTTTAAATCTAAAATCATTCGTTCAAGAACGGTGTTAATTTGGCTCCCTGATGAATATTTAACACAAACGAACAACCGTTTTCCGGTTACATACATGCACGATGGACAAATGCTATTTGATTCAAGCTGGACTTGGAATCATCAGGAATGGGGAATGGATGAATTGATTGCCAAAAGCCGATATAAATCGATTGTTGTTGGAATTTTTAATGATGGCAATAATAGATCTGGTGATTATTTCCCCGAAAAACCTTGGAAAAGTATGACCAAGGAATCTCAAGACAGTATCATTCGTCATCGAGGAGGTTTTGAATCTATTTTTGGAAATGTTGGTCTGAATTCAGATGAATATTTGCGTTTTTTAGTGGAAGAGTTAAAACCTTATGTTGATGAAAATTATCGAACCAAAAAAGATCCACAACATACGGTAATTGGAGGCGCGAGCATGGGTGGATTGATATCGTGGTATGCACTTTGTGAATACCCCCATGTATTTGGAAATGCAATATGTTTGTCCACCCACTGGCCAGGATCTGCACCATTGACCTACGAAGCGGCACCCAAAGCCTTTGAACACTATTTAAAGAAAAAATTGCCCAAGGATGGACAACATCGATTCTTTTTTGCACGCGGTACGGGCTATTTGGATTCTTTTTATACTCCCTTTCAGAAGAACGTTCACCGCATTTTCATTGATGCAAATTACTTCGCCACCATTTGTGGTGTTAATGAAATCAATGAAATCGAAACTACGTTGAACCGGGTTGATTATTTACAGCCAATGCCCTGCTTTCAGAGTGTCAAAACATCCCCTGAAACAAAAAAGAAAAATCCAAACAATTCAACTCCAACTGCAGGTATGAGCAAAGTTCCTCATCGCCATCGGAGTTATTATTACAAGCTCTACGAAGGTCACGATCACAAAGAATCGGCTTGGCAAATTCAAATGAACGATGCATGGAACTTTATTTTTAATTAACAGATCGTTTAAATCAATTAGAATTCAATTATTTGTAAAAAATGGGAATTACTGCCGATACTGATAATCCGGACAATAATGTAATGGCAACATCATTGAAACTATCACGTTTTACGTCATTATTCCATGTGTTGTTATTTTTATACTCACTATAGTCAAAAATTTCCTTGGACAAAGCTAGGGAAGATAGCATTAATAAATTAATTTTAAACGCTTTAGCTTTTGTTTCTTGTTTAGTTTTTCCGGGAAAATAATCTTTAACAACTAAGAATGTTGTGGTTGAAATAATACTTCCGGCTGCTAAATGAAGTTTTTTATCTTGTTGATAATATTGCGCAGCAGATATTTTAGGAGATATTAACAAGAATAGAGTTACAGAAATAAATAAAAAGGATTTCATTTCAAGCGATAAAGATTTCGACTAAAGTTATCAATAATCGTACCAAAAATTTTGAAAATTAAATATTTAATAGCTATTTAAAGCTTTTAGAATTATTTGAGGTTACGTTATCAGGTCATTATTATTTGTTCTTATCACTATTTTTCCACTTTGTTATAAAATCGCAGATGAACCCGTTAAATTTGCATCATTATGGCTGATTTCCGTATAGAACACGATACCATGGGGGAAGTTAAAGTCCCTGCGAATGCCCTTTGGGGTGCTCAGACTGAACGCAGTAGAAACAATTTCAAAATTGGACCTGAAGCGTCTATGCCGATTGAAATTGTTAGAGCTTTTGGTGTATTAAAAAAATGCGCTGCTAAAGCCAACTTCACATTAGGAGTATTGTCTGAAGAGAAATACAAACTTATAGCTCAAGTATGTGATGAAATCATCGAAGGTAAACACGATAAAGAATTTCCTTTGGTAATTTGGCAGACTGGAAGCGGTACTCAAAGCAATATGAATGTAAATGAAGTAATTGCCAATCGTGCTCATATCATTTCTGGTGGACAACTTACCGATGACAAAAAAGTACTTCATCCTAACGACGATGTAAACAAGAGTCAAAGTTCTAATGATACATTCCCAACAGCAATGAGCATTGCTGTTTTCAAACAGGTTGTTGACTATACCTTGCCAGGATTACAGGCATTGAAAACTACTTTAAAGCACAAAGCTCGCGACTACAAAGACATTGTTAAAATTGGACGCACTCATTTCATGGATGCTACTCCCCTTACTTTAGGACAAGAGTTCAGTGGTTACGTTACTCAATTAGATAATGGGATTTCTGCGATCAATCGCGCAATGAAACCAGCAGCAGAGTTAGCTTTAGGCGGTACAGCTGTAGGTACCGGATTAAATACTCCAAAAGGCTATTCTGAATTGGTTGCTCAATATATCGCTTCTGAAACTGGACTTCCTTTTGTAACAGCTCCTAATAAATTTGAAGCTCTAGCTGCTCATGATGCTATGGTAGAATTACACGGTGCAATCAAACGTTCTGCTGTAAGTGCATTTAAAATTGCAAACGATATTCGTATGTTGAGTTCTGGCCCTAGAAGTGGAATTGGTGAAATTTTAATTCCCGAAAATGAACCGGGTTCCTCTATCATGCCAGGTAAAGTTAATCCTACACAACCTGAAGCGTTAACTATGGTATGTGCTCAGATTTTAGGTAATGATGTTGCTATTTCATTTGCGGCTACTCAAGGTCATTTCGAATTAAATGTTTACAAACCCGTTATTGCTGCCAATATGTTGCAAAGTGCTCGTTTATTAGGACAAGCTTGTTTGAGTTTCAACGAGAATTGCGCTATTGGAATTGAACCCAATCATGAAAACATAAAGAGATTAGTTGATCAAAGTTTGATGTTGGTAACGGCTTTGAACACTCATATTGGTTATGAAAATGCAGCAAAAATTGCTAAAACTGCACATAAACAGGGTACTACATTAAAGGAGGCGGCTATTTCATTGGGTCTTTTAACCGAGGAGCAATTTAATTTGTGGGTTAGACCTGAAGACATGGTGGGCAACCCAGACGAAGTAATTAAGTAAAAAGTAATGAATTGAATTTCGCAAAAATTCAACTTAAATAATTACTAAAAAACTAATACATGAAAAATACCCATTATTTGAAAGGACAAGGCAAAACATTATCCCTTGAAACCCCAAGAATAATGGGTATTTTAAATATTACTCCCGATTCATTTTTTACTGGGAGTAGACATTCTGTCCATTCCGCTCTTTTGGCTGCGGAAAAAATGATTCAGCAGGGTGCCGAAATTTTGGATATTGGAGGACAAAGTACCCGTCCGGGATCTGAAAGAATATCCCAAGAAGAAGAATGGAATCGAATCCAACCCGTCATTAAAGCACTACGTAGCTCTTTTCCAGAAGTTTGGCTATCGGTTGACACCTATCATGCTTCCATTGCTAAAAATAGCATTTCTGAAGGAGTTGAAATCATTAACGATATTTCATTTGGTGATGATGATTCAGAAATGTTGTCCAGCATTCAGAATCAAGATTTGACCTATATTGGAATGCATAAAAAAGGAGATCCAAAAATTATGCAGGATTCCCCTTTTTACCAGAATGTTGCACATGAAGTTTATTCTTATTTAGACGAAAAGAGTCGACTTTTTCAAAATCAGGGTGTACATAATCTGATTGTAGATCCAGGATTTGGTTTTTCGAAAAACATCGAACACAATTTTGAATTGCTTAAAAATATTGAACTTTTCAAAACATTAAACCTCCCAATTCTAATGGGAATTTCTCGCAAAAGTATGATTTACAAAACACTGGAAATAACCCCAGATGAATCCTTAAATGCAACTACTATTTTGCATACTTTTGGGTTATTGAAAGGTGTTCATATTTTACGTGTTCATGATGTATTAGAAGCAAAACAAATCATTCAGCTCTTGCCCTATTTAATTTAATATTTTCTCCAATATTGTTAGGATATTTTTGATACTTCTATTTCTACTTGTTGCTAATAATAAAACCGGAAGAGTAGTACTTATTTATTGCATAACTTATTCAATCAGATTCAGCCTTACTTTCATTCTGTAATGACTAAAAAATGTCGTAATTTTGCTGAATGACACGCATAATCGCACCCTCAATTTTATCTGCAGATTTTGGTAAATTAAACCACGACATTGATATGATCAACGATTCCAAAGCGGAATGGTTTCATGTTGACGTAATGGACGGGGTGTTTGTTCCCAATATTTCTTTCGGTTTTCCGGTTATGAATGCCTTAAAAAAGAGAGCTCAAAAAACCTTAGATGTTCACCTAATGATTGTTGAGCCAGAAAGATACATAACGGCATTTGCCGATGCTGGAGCAAACAATTTAACGGTGCATATTGAAGCAAGCACGCATTTGCATCGTACCTTAAATGAAATTAGAAAACACGGCATGAAAGCAGGAATTGCTATTAATCCACACACTCCTGTTTCTTTATTGAGCGATATTTTAGTTGAAACGGATTTGGTTTGTTTGATGAGTGTAAACCCTGGGTTTGGAGGACAAAAATTCATTGAAAAAACCATCGAAAAAACGCAGCGTTTGCGTGAAATGATCGATCAACAAAACTTGAATACATTAATTGAAATTGATGGTGGTGTTTCATTGGAAAACGCTTCAACGCTCTTCAATGCAGGTGCTAATGTATTGGTTGCAGGCAATACGGTTTTTTCTGCATCCGACCCTCAATCTATGATTGAACGTTTACTTCATATTGGTTAAATCGCAGAATAAAGAGTTCGGTTTTAGAATTCTTTTAGAATATTCTCATCAAACAGACGTTTAACCATGGTGAAATCCTTTAATATCGGCATTATTGCTCTGTTCTTTTTCTCTTTTTGGGGGATGGATTCTCGGGCACAGTCAAATTATTTTGGAATTGTTTTAAATGAAAACCAGAAGCCGGCGTTAAATGTTCATATTAAAAACTCCAAATCCGAACTCTTAGCTATTAGTGATTCAGCGGGAAGATTTGAACTTTCACTTGATGAAGAACCTTTTCTGATTTTTGGATACCTAAATAATGAAAAAATTTGTGGCAAATACGTACGTAAAACTCGTATTCCAGATAAGGCTGTAAAAACATCCCTAAGATTACTCGACATTCTTGACACATTAAATTTCGGTCAAGGTGTTGGTATTATTGCAACTGTAGAAATCAAATCACGCGATCAGGTAGGTTTTATGGAAGAAATTAAACCTCGAGAATTGGCCTTAAATACAGGTGTAGGTAGTGGTATCGAAAATATAATTAAAACTTTAGGAGGTGTAAGTAGCAATAATGAGCTTTCGTCACAATACAATGTTCGAGGGGGAAATTTTGATGAAAATTTGATTTATGTAAATGATATAGAGATTTATCGACCTCAATTAATTCAAAACGGACAACAAGAGGGACTGAGTTTTATCAATCCACACTTGGTGGAACAATTGAAATTCAGTGCCGGAGGATTCGAATCGAGATATGGCGATAAAATGAGTTCTGTATTAGATGTTTCCTACATTCGTCCTGATTCTTTTAAATCTCAAATTAGTTTAGGTACCATGATTAATGCTTTTACTGTTGAGGGAAAACATAGAAATTTTTCAGGGGTACTCAGCATACGCCATTTTTCCAATTCACTGCTCACCGCAACTCTAAATACCAAAGGAACCTATTCTATGAATTTTGCAGATGTGCAAACCCTATTAAAGTGGAAATACAATTCATTTTGGTCGTTAGAATTCTTAGGGAATTATGCACAGAATCAATTTACCTTGATTCCTGAAAGTCGAACTACTGAATTTGGTACTATTGTCCAAGCTGCATATCAACTCAACGTATTTATGGCTGGTAAAGAAAGCCTCAACTACGCATACCAATTAGGTGCACTAACCTTAGAATACAAACCCAATGTTAAAACTTCGTTTAAATGGATTGCTAGCGCCACTTCGGTTCAAGAAGAAGAGAACTTTGACATAGAAGGCGCCTATTCATTAAGTGAATTGGATCGAGATCTGGGTTCAAGTAATTTAGGAAAACCACTTAGAACTTTAGGCTTTGGATATTATTTAGATCATGGAAGAAACAGAATGCAAAGTCGCATTCTTCAATTTTCACATATTGGAACAATTGGAAAAAATGACTCCAAAAAGCAATTCAAATATGGCCTACGGGTAAATCAAGAAACAATCTACGACCGATTTTATGAATGGTTGTATATGGATAGCGCCGATTACAACATTGCTCCTTGGTCTTTCAGTCAGGATTCCATAGTTCTTGACCAAGTAATTCGTGCGACTAATTTTTTAGAGAGTTTTAAATATTCTGGATTTGCTCAATATCGCACAGAAATTGATAAAAAAGGAAATTGGTGGATTAATATCGGTCTTAGAGGAAACTATTGGGGTCTTAATCAAGAGTTACTCGTTATGCCGAGATTCGCACTATTTTGGGAGCCTTACAAGTATTTTAACAAGCACGTAAATTCATCTCAAGAATATAAATCTCCAGTTACTTACCGACTTTCGTTGGGCGCTTATCATCAGGTCCCTTTTTACCGAGAACTTCGGAACTTTGAAGGACAATTGAACCAACAATTACTAGCTCAAAAATCGTGGCATAGCGTATTAGGAATGGACAGAATGGTTACCCTTTGGGGTAAAAAATTCAAATATTCTTCTGAGGCATATTACAAATACATGTATGATTTGGTTCCGTATTTGTATGATAATATCCGCATTCGATACTACGCACAAAATTCATCTAATGGTTATGCTTGGGGTATGGATAATCGTCTGTATGGTCAGTTCAACAAAGGACTAGAAAGTTGGTTTACATTGAGCATACTGAATTCAAAAGAACGGATCCAATACACGAATGCGAATGGGGAATTAACTACTTCGGATTGGTTGCGTAGACCTACAGATAGAAGGGTTACTTTTGCCGCTATTTTTCAAGATCGATTGCCTCAAAATCCAACAGTTCGAGTGAATTTGAGCATGATGATAGGAACAGGTATACCATACTTTTTGGATGGCAAAGCTCGCTACAGTACTACGCCTAATATTATCCCGAGATATCAACGGGTTGACATTGGTTTCAGCAAAGTGTTCAGAACGTTGCAAAGCCAACCCAAAAAATTCAAATATGTAAAAGAATCTTGGGTTACTTTAGATGTTTTCAACTTATTGGATATCAATAACGTAATTGCTTATTCATGGGTAAAGGACTTGAATAATAACCGTTACGGTGTACCCGAATATTTAACAGGTAGAAGATTAAATCTACGTTGGTATATGTCGTTTTAATAAATTTAAAAAACACATACCAACGTAAATTCGACTTGAATTGAATAATTAAGGAGCTTCTGGTGTAGGAGCTAATTTAGATTGGCATTCTTTCAACTTCACATTCAACGCTGAATTCTCAGCTTTCAATTTACTGATTTCCGCGCTGTTGGATTTGATAATTTCACTTAATTTACCCATATCTTCATCCATTTGAATAATTTGTTTTCTTAAACGACTTTCGTCACCTTCTAGGATGGATTTCGCCTTCAAGCATTCATCTAGATCTGATTTAGCGGCAGATACCAATGAATTACATTCTGATAGTTGTTTTTCTAACGCAGCAATTTTAGACTCTAAACTTGCAATCTTGCTAGAAGTTGTTTGCAGTTGAGCATCTTTGTTTTGTAACTGTTCTTTTAGAGAGCTTACTTGAGAATTTAGAGTATTAATTTGAGCAGTCAATTCTGAACTTGTGTTTGAAGAACTCGCAACTTCTAATTCTGTAATCTTTTTCTTAGCTGCTTCTAATTGTGCACTTAAAGTTAATTTTTCAGATTCACATTTGGAAGAATTAGATTTAAGTGTTTCTATTTCTGCAGAAGTTTTCTGAAGATTTGCTTTTAGTTGAGAAATAGTAGCTTCACTGGTTTTAATAGAAGCCTGTAATGTAGCATTCTGGGTAGCTAATGTTGCATTTTGACTCTCCAGTGTTTTATTCTTTCCTTCCAATTCAGCAGTCTTTAATTCCAATTCTTTTACTTTATTTTTATATGGTGTGCAATCTTCTGATACGGAAATACTGCTCGAAGTTTTAGCTAATTTTTCTTCACATGCCTTTTTATCGGCAGTCAAAGCAGCATTCTGAGCGGTTAATGTTGAAACTTGTGTAGCAAGTTGAGCATTTTTCGTTTCGAGGGATGTTTTCTCGGTTTGAAGTGCTGCTAATTGTTTCTTACAGTTTTCAGCATCCAACGAAGTTCCACCACTGTTTTTTGAACAAATTTCCAATTGAGATTTTACTTGTGCTAATTGCTTGTTACAATTATCCTTCTCTAATGCAATTGCAGCTAATTGTTTGTTCAAATTTTCTTTATCTAACACAATTGCAGCTAATTGCTTATTACAATTCTCTTTCTCTAATGCAATTACAGCTAGTTGCTTATTACAATTATCCTTCTCTAATGCAATAGCGGCTAATTGTTTTTCAGCATTGGCGAGCTTAATCTTTAAATCGTTGTTCTGATTGACTAATTCGATTTGTGATTGTGTAGTTGTCTTGATTTTGTCTAATTCATTTTGACACAATTTCTTTTGTGTTTCTAATAATGCAATTCGATCATTTAAAAGTGCTTTTTCCTTTGTTAATGCATCTATTTGCGATTTTAGACGATTCAATTCAGATTCCTGCTGAGATGTTTTATTCTTTAAGCCTACGATTTCAATTTGAGCATTACTATTTTTTGTTTTTTCAATTACCAATGCCGAATCCATTGACTTTAGTTGTTTCTCGCAACTCAAACCTACAGTTGCAGCACTTAGGCGATTCACCTGATTTTTGAGCACATCGTTTTCAGCGGCAATTTTGGCTTTTTCTTGCTTTTCTTTTGCCAATTCCAATTGAATCTTATCTAAATAATCTTGCAATGCTTTTTTATCGTCATCGCATTTTTTAGTATAGTTCAGTAAATCAGCTTTTACTCGAGCTATCTCCGCATCTTTTGCATTATTTTGGTCTTTTAAAACACTGATTTCTGCTTTATTCTTGATATTTTCAGCATTCGAATTCGCTAAATCGGCTCTCACCTTTCCCAATTCATTTTGGGTATTTGAAAGATCTGCCTTTACCTTACCTAAGTCAGCTTGAGATTTTTGTAAATCAATTTGTGCGTTATTCAAATCCGCTTTAACTTTTCCTAGATCAGCTTGGGATTTTTGAAGATCCTCTTTAGCTTTAACTAACTCAATTTGAGCATTGTTTTTTCCAGGTACAGTTACCGTAGATTTATTGGTTTGATAAATGGTATCTATAACTTGTTTGGTAATGGTTTGCGTTTTACGCTCGGTTTTAACAATTGTGTCGGTAATAGTTTTATTCACTACAACTGTATCTCGTTTAATTTGGGTATCTCTAAAAGTTTCGTGTTGGATTACTGAATACCTTTTATTTCTCGGGCGATCGCATCCACCAATTTTAGAACGGAATCCAAAATAAAAGCTTCCCCCGGAATAATTATCATTCGCTAAAAATTTACCTAATCCATCAAGGTTGTCAGTACCTGCAATAAAAGGACCGAATCGTGCGTAAATTCCAACGTGTTGAGCAGTATAATCATTAGCTAGTGTTAACGGCAATCCAATTTCAACACGCTCTGACTGCCAGCGAGGTACGATACTTAAATAAGAAGCGCGTCTTAATCCCACTGAATTTTTCCCTTTCAAGCTTTGTGTCCAATATGCTCCCAAGTGCAGATTTTGATTTATAGCTTTATCGTATTGAATGTTTAATGCTGCTGGAGAATAACTTAGAAACTCTGAGTTTTGGTCCGCTCCTAAGTCTTCAAATAATCGTTGTGATAAATCTTGCAATTTTTCATCGCCTGTGGTGTATTGTCCGTTTTGGATGATATTTCTATCTATAGTCCAATTTTGATTACCTAATGATGTAATGTTGCTAGAATTTCCCCAATAAGAAATGAATCCTAAATCGGTTATAGACATGCCGAACTTCCACGAGTATGCCAAACTTTTTTCAGATTCACACCAGTCAAATCCTTTGTATTTTAGTGCGTTTGGACGATGTTCATACATAACACCCAAATCTGTTCCTAATCCAACACCTTCTACCCAATCAAATTTCAAACCGAAGGGGTGTTGCATGGTGCGCATTGATCCCGCGGAATAATACAATCGTGAATTTAACTGATTGATATTAATAGTCTTATCATCTACAATATCAAAAGATAAATTATCGCTACCTAAATGTGCTATACCCATACCCAAAAGCATTTTTGCCGTAACACCCCATCTCCAGGAGTGAATTTTTGAAGGGTTGTCATACCCAGCAAACGTGAAAAACCATTCTTGATACTTTTCTGTGTTGATGGAGAACTCAGATTGATTAATGGTATTACCTATTTGATTTTCAATTTCTGGCATACCATATCTAACTACACTTCCGAATTGGGGATTAAGCCCATTAATTGAAAACCCACTTACAGATTTCACACCAAAGCCAAACGCTCCAATATCCTCAATGGGGAAGAAAAACGATGGACTGTATACTTCATTTAAATAGTTCAACTTCCAGTCTTGAACGGTTTTATCTACCGGTAACCAATCCTGTTGAAAAGCGAGTGATCCATTAATATTGGTGTATTCTGCTGGGTAATCTTCTCGAATCCATGCTCCTAAACGAATAGGTGCATTGTATTTCATGAAGTTATTTTCTAAGTTCAAACTTGCACCCCACCAATTTACGTAGGCTCTATTGCCTGGATTGGTTCTAGCCAATGCTGGATTTAATGAATAGGAATACGGACTGTTGTAATCACCTACCATTAATCCCAACGGATGTTGAGCCTGTGCTTTTGAAGATAACAATAGAATAAATAGTAATCCAAACACTTTTAGTGCTTGTGGAATTGAATTGCATTTAAAAGTTTTTAAATTTAATTTCATGGGGTTTCTAATTGTTGTTAACATGAGTGCTGATTTTCAACACGTTTCAAAAATAATACAGAATTGAGGTTAGCAAAAACAATTCCATTTTTTCTTTTCTATGCAGCAATCATCGGATAGAAATGATCTTTGAACGAATTAGCAACTATTTGCATTGCTGAATCTAGATTAATTCCCTTTTGTGCGCGGCTTTTACGTTTATATTTGTATTTCAATGAAAACATTTATCAAATACTTCCTCACGTTTTTGTTTGGTTTTTTTGTAGCATTAGGAGGCTTATTGATTATTATTTTAATCGCAGTTTCTTCGATGGATTATGAACAAGAATCCCCAGAAATCGCTGAAAAATCCGTTCTTAAAATAGAATTACCTTCAGAGCTTTCAGAACTTTCCAATGATGACCCTGCAAGAGAATTGTTGGCTCAAATTTCTGGAAATACACTAAACCTAGGATTAAATCAGCTTAAAGAAGCCATAAAATCAGCAGCTACAAACCCTAAAATCAAAGGAATATACCTCGATGCGGGCTCTTATTACGGAGGAATTTCTCATTCACAAGAAATTCGTAATGCACTATTGGAATTTAAGAAGTCAAAAAAATGGATTTTAGCATATTCTGAAAATTATTCAGAACAAGGTTATTTCATTGCTACCGCAGCAGACAAAGTATATTTAAATCCCAAGGGTATATTAGAATTTGATGGTTTTTCATCGGAAATTGTATTTTTCAAGGGACTAATGGAAAAACTGGGTGTTGAGTTTCAAGTTTTTAAGGTAGGAAAATTCAAAGGTGCCGTAGAACCGTACACTGAAGATAAATTGTCGGATGCGAATAGAAGTCAAATTCAACAATATTTGAATGATTTGTACCAATACCAAATTGAACAGATTTCTAATACTAGAAAAACGAATAACAAACTTTTAAGTGTAGACTTTTTGAACAAAGTATCTAATGAAGGATCGGCATTTCTTCCCAAACAAGCGGAATCCTTTGGATTAGTTGATGCTTTGAAATATGCGGATGAAGTGGAATCAGAAATTCAAAACAAAGTCCCAGGAAACACAATGGTTTCTTTAAAAAAGTATTTAAAAGTTGAATCAGAATATAGTTATTCAGAAAATCGAATTGCGGTACTTTACGCTGATGGAGAAATTGTTTCAGGTGAAGGCGAAGTGGGTCAAATTGGAAGTTCCTCTTTTATAAAGGAAATACGTAAAATCAAAGAAGACAAAAACATCAAAGCTGTTGTTTTACGTGTAAATAGTCCCGGTGGAAGTTCTTTTGCTTCCGATGTTATTGCCAGAGAAATTGAATTGCTGAAGAAGGTCAAACCAGTTGTAGTTTCATTTTCAAATGTTGCTGCTTCTGGGGGATATTATATTGCGTGTTTAGGGGATAGTATTTTTGCACAACCGAATTCAATTACAGGATCCATTGGAGTTTTCGCTTTAATCCCTAATGTACAGAATATGTATACCCATAAATTAGGATTGAAATATGAAACCGTTCAAACAGGAAAAGAATCGAATTTGTGGAGGCCTGACCAACCCTTGAATCCTGCACAATCTATGAAAATTCAAGCTTCTATTGATCAAGTCTATACTGATTTTATTGAAATAGTTGCCAAAGGCAGAAAAATACCCAAAGACAGTGTTCATAACCTTGCACAGGGTCGTGTTTATTCTGGAATTCGAGCTAAAGAAATAGGTTTAATCGATGAATTTGGAGATTTAGAACGAGCAGTTCAATCCGCATCAAAAATGGCTAAGATTAAAGAGTTTCGAATTGATAATTACCCTCAACAAAAACCTCTTTTTGAGGAATGGTTAAATGAAGAAATGGGTGTAGAAAGTTCGATGAACGAATATTTGTATTCACTTGGGGTAGACAAATTAACTATCAAAGAGTTACGCTCCATTAAGTCCAACCAAGGTATTCAATGCAGACTGCCTTGGTCGATAGAAATTCACTAATTATCGATAATCACATTTCACAATGGAAACTTTTTATCGAATTAAAGTTTCCATTGTAAAAAAGAATTAACTTTGCCCCGTTTTATGGAACGGCTGGCAAAGATTCACCTGGTATCTAAGTCTTTATTTTTTCGATTGGGGATTAAAAACGTCTCCATGGATGATGTTTCTAAAGCATTAAAAATTTCCAAAAAAACATTGTACAAATGTTTTAACGACAAGTCGGATTTGGTTAGAGCAGCAGTATTAGATCATTTCATGCAAATTGAATCTTCTTTGGAAGATTTCTCAAAAACCAACTCCCACCCCATTCATGAATTGTTAGCGATGACCAATTTCGCCGTTCAACAATTGTCGCAAGTACGACACAGCGTTATTCAGGACTTAAAGAAATATCATCCCGAAATATATCAGGAAATGGTTGAAATGCGTGAAAAGAGCATTATTCAGCGCTTGTCTGGTAATATCGATAAAGGAAGAGATCAGGGAATTTATCGTATGGAATTTGATAAAAAAATGATTTCTAGGTCATTCGCTTTGTTAATATACTCTTACACAGAACAAATTTCCCAAAAAACGGATGATGATTATAATCCACAATTGTTATTTCAATTAATGGAATACCATATTAGAGGAATTTCCACTTTAAACGGATTAAAAGAATTGGAATCTGTGTTTAGTAATTACGAACAAAATAAATTACCTCAAATAAAAACAACAGAAGAAAGAATTAACGAATTAAACTCATGAAAAAATATATCATCATTCTATTGATTGGTCCAGTTGCAGCAATTTCCAATTCTGTATTTGGACAAGCTTCCAATGAAACATCATCGGGAGCCATGAAATTGAGCATCAAGCAAGCTGTTGAACAAGCATTAACACACAATGCAGATCTAAAGAAAGCAAAAATTGATGTGAAAATTTCGCAAGAAACAGTTAAACAAACCGTTGCGATTGGTTTACCTCAGGTAAGTGCGAGTTTCGGTTACCAGCAGTATTTAACTATCCCAGGACAATGGATAAAAAACTCATTCAATCCCGCACCTGGAGCACCTGAATATATTTTCTTACAATTTCAACAGAAAATTGGTTCCACTGCGAACATTAATGTGAATCAATTGCTTTTTGATGGATCGTATTTGGTGGGTTTAAAAGCTACCAAAGAATTCATGAATATGAGCCAATTACTGGAAGCAAAAACGGACTATGATGTTCAATTAAATGTGGTTAAATCGTATTTAATGGTAGCAAGTACGCGTAAGAATATTGATTTGATTGATGCTAACATGAAAATTCTAGAAAAATCGCTAACCGACGTTAAAGCATTGAATAAAGAAGGATTTGCAGAATCGTTAGATGTGAAGCGATTGCAGTATTCGTACAACAACCTTCAAATTCAAAAAGAAAAATTAAACGACGGCATCCAAATTTTAACTATGGCGTTAAAACTGCAAATGGGAATTGATGTGAATACAGCAATTGAATTAACAGATGATATTGAAAGTATAGATAAAGCAATCAGTTTTGTCGAAAACATTCAAGAATCTTCTGATTACAAAGCGCGTCCTGAATATGCAATTATCAATCAATCGATTCGTTTAGGAGAATTAGATAAACAGCGTTATAAAATGGGAATGCTTCCCCGTTTTGTTGCGTTTTATCAGCATCAAGAATTGACTCAACGTCCTGAATTTAACTTCTTCCAAAGCAATTTAACTCCAAACAATAATTGGGTACCATCGGATGTAATTGGTTTGCAAGTTCAACTTTCCATTTTTGATGGTATGTCTACTTTTTCAAAAATTAGAGAAGTGAATTACAAACTGGAAAAAGCTAAATTGGATTTAGCTAATTTTTCCAACGCTGCAAACTTCGAAATAAACAAAAATAGATCTACTTATTTGTTGGGATTAAAACAAGCATCTCTGCAAAAGGAGAACTTGGATTTGGCTCGCGAAATTTATGAAAAATCGAACATCAAATACAAAGAAGGCGTTGGATCTTCATTAGAAATTGTTCAATCAGAAACGGAGTTGAAAAATGCTCAAATCAATTATTTGAATGCCATGTACGATTTGGTTATTTCAAAAATTGAATTCAACAAGAGCATTGGAAAATCTTTGTTTTAATTAACCATAAAAAAACAAGTAACTGTTCAAAAATCGAACCGAATTAAAACTGTCCCTCGAAAAACAAAAAAAGAAACAATTTAATATGAAAAATACGAAATATATCATCCCTGTAGTAGTAAGTAGCCTTATTTTTATGGGATCTTGTGGTGAAAAGAAAGATGACAAAGCAGCTTTGAAAAGCGAATTGGAATCTGTTAGAAAAGAAATTTCTGCTCTACAAGTTAAAGAAAAAGAATTAATGTCAAAATTGGGTGCGGATCAAGCAACCAATGTTAAAATGGTGGAAACGAATACCATTACACTTAAAACATTTGAAAGTGGATTAATCTTAGAAGGAACCGTAGATGCGAGTAAAAGTACTATCGCAACTTCTAAAGTACCAGGTACTGTTATGACGGTTAATGTTGAAGTAGGTCAAAATGTAAGTGCAGGGCAGATTCTGGCTCAATTGGATAATTCACAGCTTTTGAAGAGCAAAATGGAGTTGGAACAACAAGTGAGTTTTGCAAAAACTGTATTTGAAAAGCAAGAGCGTTTATGGAAACAAGGCGTCGGAACTGAAATTCAATACTTGACTTCAAAAAATCAGAAAGAAGCCTTAGAAAAAAGTCTAAACACCTTGAACAATACAATCGACATGTATAATATCAAATCGCCAATCAATGGTACAATTGAAGCGGTTGATTTGAAAGTAGGTCAAGTTGCTGCTCCAGGTATGCCTTATTTCAAAGTAGTGAACATGTCAGATATGAAAGTAGTTGCAAACGTATCTGAAGGTTATTCTGGAAAAGTATCAGTTGGCGACAAAGTAAAGGTATCTTTCCCTGATTTGGGCGAAGAGGTTTCTGCTCGATTGAGTTTTGCTTCTAATTTTATTGATCCTATGAATCGCACGTTCAAAGTGGAAACAAAGTTAGGAGGAATTAAAAATGTGAAACCCAATATGATTGCCAAATTGAGCATCACAGATTATTCTAAAAACAACGCCATTGCAGTACCTTCAAATGTAATTCAAAAAACAGATCGTGAATCTTTTGTTATGTTGGTAGCGACTAAAAACAACAAATCAGTTGCAGAAAAAAGAATAATAACAACAGGTAAAAACAACAGCACTGAAACCGAAGTTTTATCTGGATTAAACGCTGGCGATGTATTAATCACCAATGGTTTTCAAGAGTTAATTGATGGCCAATCTATTGAAGTGAACAATCCTGTTTCTTCTAAATAACACAGCGAATTTGATACGAAACCTTTATGGAAAATTTCAAAGAATTTAAACCAACCAGTTGGAGTATAGATAACAAAACGAGTATCTATATTCTAACTTTATTTATCAGTCTCGCGGGTATTTTTTCTTACATAAAATTACCCAAAGAGCAGTTCCCTGATATTGTTATTCCTACGATTTACGTTCAAACTATTTATCCTGGATCATCACCCAAGGATATTGAAAATTTGATTACTAAACCCATTGAAAAGAAAATCAAATCTATTTCGGGGGTAAAACAACTTAAAAGTCAATCCATTCAGGATTTCAGCATCATTATGGTGGAATTTGACACGGATGTTGATGTGGCACAAGCTAAGTCAAAAGTAAAAGATGAAGTAGACAAAGCAAAATCCGACTTACCCAACGATCTAAAAACAGATCCTACGGTTATGGAAGTTAACTTCTCGGATATGCCCATCCTTTATATAAATATCAGCGGAGATTACAGTTTACAAGACTTAAAAAAGTACGCTGAAATGGCCAAGGATAGAATTGAAAGTTTACCTTCCATTACGCGTGTTGATTTAGTTGGAGCACTCGATAGAGAAATCCAAGTAAACTTAAACATCACTAAAATGGTAGCAGCAGGTGTTACTATTGATGATGTATCGCGTGCCATTCAATATGAAAACATGCGAATTTCAGGTGGAAATATCGACATTGAAAACATGCAGCGTTCTTTAAGTGTTTCGGGGGAATTTACCTCGGTTTCACAAATTGAGAACATTGTTATCAAAGGAAGTACGGGTTCAACCAATTATTTGAAGGATATCGCTACCGTTGTAAATGGATTTAAGGAAAAAGAAAGTTATGCTCGATTAGAAGGTAAAAACGTAATTACCATGAATATTGTGAAGCGCTCTGGTGAAAACTTGATTCAGGCTTCAGACGATTGCCGTGCGATAATTTCGGACTTGCAAAAATCTTCTAAATATCCTAAAAACTTAAATGTGGTATTTACGGGTGATCAAAGTGCTAAAACTCGTGTTACGGTGCACGATTTGATCAATACCATTATCATTGGATTTATTTTAGTAACCGTGATTTTAATGTTCTTCATGGGTGCAACCAATGCCATTTTTGTGGGTCTTGCTGTTCCCCTCTCCTGTTTCGTAGCATTCTTGATTATGCCTACTTTAGGGTTTAGTTTGAACTTTATCGTATTATTCTCATTCCTATTAGCATTGGGAATTGTGGTGGACGATGCCATTGTGGTAATAGAAAATACACATCGTATTTTCCATGAAGAGCATATCCCCATCAAAGTTGCAGCTAAAAAAGCCGCGGGTGAAGTGTTTGTACCTGTATTTTCTGGTACTTTAACTACAATCGCTCCATTTGTTCCTCTGGCGTTTTGGAAAGGTGTGGTGGGTAAATTCATGTTCTTCTTACCGGTTACATTAATTATCACGTTATTGGCTTCTTTGGTGGTTGCGTATATAATGAATCCGGTATTTGCAGTGGATTTCATGAATAAGGACGACCGTCCATCCCCCGAACCCATGAAAGATAAGGGTTTCAGAAAAACTACCTTAATAATGGGAATAATTACATTGATTTCTTATGTAATTGCATTTGGATTCGGTAATTTGATGTTCTTATTTACACTACTTTATGTATTGCATCATTTGTGGTTAAAGAAAGTTATTTACAATTTCCAAACTAAGCATTGGCCCAAAGTACAAGACAAATACAAAGCATTGGTTATTTGGAGTTTAAAAGGTAAGCACTCCATAATGATTTTGGCTGGAACGGTTATTTTACTTTTCTTAAGTTTTGTGATTACTGCGATACGTAAACCAGGTGTAGTGTTTTTCCCTCAAGCAGATCCAAACTTTACCTATGTTTATTTGACGCTGCCAACAGGTACGAGTGCGAAACATACAGATAGCATTGTGAAAATCGCTGAAACTCGCGTTTTTGATATTTTGAACAAAAATAATAATCGCGACTTGGTGGAAAGTGTTATTTCCAATGTGGCTGTAGGTGCTACCGACCCCAGTAGCGGCGATCGTACTACCAGTTCGAATAAAGGTAAAATTACGGTTGCGTTTGTTGACTTTGCAGAAAGAGATGGTAAAAGTACCCGTAATATTTTGAATGAAATTCGCGACAACTTGAAAGGATTTGCTGGCGTTGAGGTAGTTGTTGAGCAAGAGAGAAATGGTCCTCCAGTGGGTAAAGCTGTTAACATTGAAATTCGCGGTGATGAATTCGATGCT
>CAYPYX010000001.1:0-323 GCA_964415065.1 uncultured Rhizobium sp. | reverse complement strand
AAGTGATTTTGTAAGCTCAAAACCTGAGATTATCATTCGAATTGATCGCACTCGTGCAAATACCTATGGTGTAAGCACTGCACAAATCGGAATGATGTTAAGAAACAGTATTTATGGTGCTGAAGCCACTAAGTTCAAGGATGAAAATGATGATTATCCAGTAATGATTCGTTTGGAAAAAGGTACAACGAATAATCTTTCCGAGTTGTTGAATATGAGAATTACCTTCCGAGATATGGCTATGGGCGGTATGTTACGTCAAATTCCATTATCTGCGGTTGCAAGTGCTGAATATTCAAATACGTATGGTGGCATTAATCGTT